>JAZGJJ010000074.1 GCA_036482575.1 Thermodesulfobacteriota bacterium | reverse complement strand
AGGCACCCCGCCGAACGTGATAGGGATCGGCATGATAGACTCGCTTGCCGGGGTGAAGATCACGTTTTTCGAGTGGATGACGTTCGCCTTACCCATAACCGCCGTGATGTTCGCCTACCTCTTTCTTATGCTGTCGCGTTCGGTTGCACCGGGCGCCCCGGCCGTAGCGGGGGGGCCGTCCGACAGGGAGGGCGTGCGCGAGTACGTGAGGAAGGCCCGCCACGGGCTCGGGGGGTGGAAGAGGGGGGAGATAAATACGGCCGTCGCCTTCGCCACTGCCGTTACGCTCTGGGTGCTTCCGAGCATCGTCGGGCTCATATGCGGTAAGGAGTCCGAGGCGGCGCTGTTCCTCTCTTCGAGGCTGAATAGCGGTATCGTGGCCGTCTTTGCCGCCACCCTTCTCTTCATACTCCCCGTATCCTTTCGGGAGCGGCGTTTTACGATGGACTGGTCCGGGGCCGTAAGGATAGACTGGGGTACCATACTGCTCTTCGGAGGGGGGCTCAGCCTCGGTAAGCTCATGTTCTCGACCGGCCTTGCCGAGAGTTTCGGCCACGGCCTCACGGGCCTTACCGGCGCCACGGGCCTCTGGAGCATCACCGCGGTCAGCACTCTCATGGCGATAATCCTGAGCGAGACCACTTCGAACACGGCCTCGGCCAACATGGTGATACCCGTCACCATAGCCATAGCCCTTTCGATGGGCATCTCTCCACTGCCGCCCGCCTTGGGGGCCTGCCTCGGGGCGAGCTTCGGCTTCATGCTCCCGGTCTCCACTCCGCCGAACGCCATAGTCTACGGCTCGGGCATGGTGCCGATACTCTCAATGGTAAGAAAGGGGATACTCTTCGACATAGGGGGGTTCTTCATTATAATGGCGGGGCTTATGGTGATGTGCCCGCTTATGGGGTGGGTATAATGAGAAGGATATATATCCTGCCCCTGTGCATTCTTCTTTTATTCACGTTCGGCTGCTCCAAACCCATGACCGAGGAGGACAGGGTGAGGGCTGCCGTAAATGGGATTGCGGAGGCCATGGAGGCGAAGGACTTAAAGGCGGCCATCCGTTACTTCTCGGACGACTACAACGACGAGGCGGGGAACGACCGCAGCGGCATTAAGGGGGTACTCTTCCACCAGATCATGAGGCCCGGGAAGCTATCGGTCTTCGTGCGCGGCCTGGAGGTGAAGGTCGAGGGGAGTAGGGCCCTTGTGGACTGCAAGGCCGCTCTCGTAAGGGGGGACGCGATACCGGACGAGAGCGCGGGCTACCGCTTCAGCGTGGTCTTCAGAAAGGAAGACGGCGACTGGAAGGCCCTTAGCGCCAAGTGGGAGAGGGTCGGCCTTATGGGGCTACTGTGAATCGTTGGCAGGCTAATAAGGGTGGATAAGGAGCTAAAATTTTTCGCCGACTCGATGCTGGGCAAACTCACCCTGTGGCTCAAGATAGTCGGCCATGACGTTGCGTACGAGAGGACCATCGACGATACGGAGCTCATAAGGAGGGCCGGGGCCGAGGGCAGGGTGGTCCTTACGAGGGACACGCTGCTAATAAAAAGACGCTGGGTCAGGGAGGAAAAAAATCACCTCTTTATCGAGAGCGACAGCTTCCGCGAGCAACTTAAGCAGGTCGTCGAGGCGTACGGGTTGGACAGAGAAAGATTCCTGACGCGGTGCCTCAGATGCAACCTCTTGCTTGAGGATATCGAAAAGGGCTCGATAGAGGGCCGGGTACCGCCTTACGTATATTCGACGCAGGAGGAGTTCTCCACCTGTCCCTCATGCGGCCGGCTCTACTGGGCCGGAACGCACAGGGAGAGGATGGAGAGGGAACTGGCAGAGGATGACTTTAAAGGCCCTTGAGTTGGTTTGGGCAAGGAGGTGATGGGGAGATGCGGGTCCAACCAGGATTATATTTTCTGATTGTTTTCACCCTGTTTTCCACCTGTTTTATGGTGAGGGGTAAGGCGCTTGCCGATAGCGTTCCCGGTATTTTCAGACTGGGCTCTCTTTATGAACTGAACTGGGACAGGCCGGAGGAGTTGAGTAGGCAAACGGACTTAGCTTTTTTCCCGGTACGGATTTCATCGAGAGATTTGTATGAACTTTACCGGTCCGCCGGTCGCGGGGTACTTGATGCCGACACGAGCAGAGAGGTCGGGCGGATTAGTCCCGGCGTTTCGGTCGGGAATAGTTTTTATTACCTCGGCGATAGCGGGTGGAAAGAGGTCGAAATTATCGGATATGTAAAGCAGGGCGACGGCGAGGGACCCAACCCCTCTTTTGAGGTCGTGGAAAAGGATACCAACTTTCTCTGGGCTTACGGGAAGATCTCGGAGAAAGGAGTGGATGAACACGTCGGCGAAACAGTCGTAATAATGGCCCTGGGGGAAAAGCCGGGCGATACGGCAGGTGTCGTGGACGTGTCGAAGGGGAGACAGAAAGATAAGGGCGAGACTGGTAAGTTCATGGGTAAGGTGGAAGCTGCGATAAACGAAGACAAGAGTGGCTATAAGCTCTTGACCGACGCGTACCAGTCCGGTCTCGAAGAGGCCGAGCGGGAATCAAGGCGTGAAAATCCGACCGTAACACATTACTACCAACACTGGGTTAACGCCAAGCTGGCCGTCTTTTCGGAATATATTCCTCCCGAGCTTCGAAAGGCCGAAGGCAGGGTGGAACTGTCGAAGGTTGTCGACGGTCCGCTCTCCATAGAGCTTCAAACGGTGAAGTCCGGAGTTTATCCCAATAGGGATGATTACGGGACGGACGAATACTCCCAGGTCAAGGTCATGGAAGGCGGTCTGGAGGTGTTTGTGAAGTTTGTCAACGGCGGAGCAGAGCTTCGGGAAGTCGTCACCAAGGATAGGAGATTTTTTATTCTGGAGTATTACGACTGGGGGGTCTTTTATATACTTATATTCCAGGAGGGGGGCAAGCTCCATATGGTCCCGTATTCGAGGCCGTCGAGCTGTTAGACGGTGCGGCCTGTTATTGAAAGCGAAAAAAAGGATGGTCTAGGCTGTGAGATATAGAGTAAAGTAGATTGGGTAGAGCATGGCGAAACCCAACGATTCTAATAGGCACCGAAAATGCTCCGGGAGAAGAGACGGAATGGGCAGGGTCGACCCCTCAGCATAAAAGAAAAATTACCCAGTATCTACGCGGCGTTATGCTCAATAGTTACGTAGCTACTTTAAAGTTGACTTCAGCAACTCCTCTATGTGCTCGACGTGCTGCCGCTCCTCTTCGGCGAGTTCGAGGCAGATCTCCCGGCCCTCTTCGGTCGAGGACTTCTCCGCCAGCTTCGTAAAGAACTCGACCGAGTGGACCTCCGCGTCGAGTGCGATAAGGAGCGCCTTCCGGGGCTCGTCTATCGCGTGGACCAGTTTCTCTATGTCTATCCGTCTCGTGAAGAGGTCCGGCACGCCGCGCGTCCTTACGTACTCCTCGACCTCCAACTCCTCTTCGGTGATAAGCTCCCCGAACCCGGCCTCGGGGAAGTACTTCTTCTCGATTATCTTCAGGTGCTTTTCCTCGTCCTTCGCGAGCCTTTTGAAGACGGCGGCCGCCTCGGCGTCTTCGGTCTTAGCGGCGAGGAGCGAATAAAAGGTAAAGCCGTTTTTCTCTATCAGCGCCGCCTTCTCAACGGCCTCTTTTTCCTCTATATGCTCGAACACTATCCTGAGTCCTCCTTTTTGTTTTCGGAAAATCGGAAAATTGGGAAAAGGTATATACTATAACTTACCAGAAGATACGGGGGTGTGCAAACCTAAATACGCTTGACATGCGGTTAAATTTAAAGTAAGTAAGGGGCAATCCACCTGAAAGGAGGAGGGAAGCAGTGAAAAGAGCATATCCGTTTCTTGCAGGTCTTGTCGTGCTGGGCCTTTTCGCGGGCTGCGCGAAGCAGCAGATACAGATGTTCTCGGGGATGACCGCCAGCGAGTCAGTAGCGGTCTCCGGGAAGAAGAACGACGTCTACCAGAGGGGTTTCAGGGCGGCCCAGGCCCTGGGCTTCAGGCCCGTCGGGGGGCAGCATAAGGGGATAGGCATATATAACGGCGCCAGGGGCGACGGCCTCCTCGAACACTCCGAGCTTTCGTTCGTGGTCGAGAAGACGAGGCTCGTGGTAGACGTAAAGTCCAACAAGGACGCGCGCGAGATAGCCCTGGACTTCATCCGCCTCTATAACGAGGGCGTGAGCGGAAGGGGTTTCAGGAAGGAGCAGGCCAGGGGGGAGAAGTAGAGGCCCGCCCGAATTAAAATACCATTACTGGATTCCTGCTTCCGCAGGAATGACAATGATGATGACCTATCCCTGCTCCCTGTTTTCACAGGGACAAGTTTCGCAGGAATGACAATGATGTTGACCTATATGAGACGTTACTTTTGCATGCACCAATAATCCCCGGTCCGCTGACCGGCAGTTCGCAATCCCCACTCCGTAATTTGTTTGCCCCGCCTCCTTCATGCCATACATCCCTGACGGTAGTCCGGAATTGAAATATCCTGTGGTGCGGCGGTTATTGATTTGTACCGTCAAAAGTGGTAATTTTTAAGAAGGTATACGAATATGACTATCGAGTTCAAAAAATCCGAGGGCGTCACCCTCGGCATAGAGGCCGAGATACAGCTCGTCCACAGGGATACGCTCGCCCTTATGAACAACTCTACGGATATAATCGACTCCCTTAGCGGGCTCGATAGCTCGGTAAAGCACGAGCTCCTGATGTCCAACCTCGAGATAAACACCTGCATATGTTCTTCGGTGGCCGAGGCGGAGCGGGACCTGAGGGAGAAGTTCGCCGTGGTCTCGAAGGCGGCGGAGGCCTACGACACGCTGCTCTGCTGCGCCGGGACCCATCCGTTTTCAAGGTGGAGGGACCAGGTCGTAACCGAGGACGAGAGGTATATGCGCCTCATGGAGAGGCTCAAGATAATCACCCGGCGCTTCAACATATTCGGCCTGCACGTGCACGTGGGGCTCGAGGGGGGCGAGAAGTGCATATACGTTATGAACCGGATGCTCTTCTACCTGCCGCACCTGCTCGCCCTCTCGGCCAACTCGCCGTTCTGGCAGGGGGACGACACCGGGCTCAAGTCCTACAGGGTGAAGGTCTTCGAGAACCTCCCCGTCGCGGGGCTCCCGTTCTACTTCGACGACTGGGCCGACTTCAGCCGGCTGATCGATAACTACAAGGCCACGGGCACCATAGAGACCATAAGGGAGATATGGTGGGACATACGCCCCCACCCTGACTTCGGAACGGTCGAGATAAGGGTCTGCGACATGCCCGGGACCATCAAGGAGACCCTGGCCATCGCCGCCTTGATCCAGGCACTCGTTAAGAAGTTCGGCGACGAGTACGAGCGTGGGGTTCCGTTCGAGAGGCCGCACTCCGCTATTACGAGGGAGAACAAGTGGCGAGCCGCGAGGTACGGGCTCGATGGCGAGTTCCTGACAGAAGACGGAGGAAGCACCGTCCCGGTGAGGGAGGCGATAGGGGCGCTCCTCGGCTCGGTCGAGGAAGAGGCCGCAACACTCGGGAGCGCCGGGTACCTCTCAGCCCTCGGGGAGATACTCGCCGGGGGTACCGGCGCCGACAGGCAGCTCCGGGTGTTCAAGGAAGGCGGCGACCTTAAGGGGGTCGTAAGGGATATGACCGACGGCCTGCTGGCGGAGACGCGCCCGGCGGACGAAGGGGAGTAATGGAAATAATGGAAATAAAGGAAATTAAAGGAAATTAAAGGAGAAGCGGTTATGAAGGGCGTGGTCTCATCCGGACATGAGCTTACATCGAAGGCGGGCATGAAGATGTTCGAGCGCGGGGGCAATGCCTTCGACGCCGCCGTAGCGGCCGCCTTCGTATCATTCGTGGCCGAGTCCACCCTTACGAGCCCCTGCGGCGGCGGCTTCTTCATGGCGCATACGAAAGAGGGCTCGACCATCCTCTACGACTTCTTCTCCGACGTGCCGGGGTTCGGCTCGGCGGCGGGGGTGAAGAAAAAAGCGTTCCGTTTCTACCCCGTGGACATAGACTTCATAGGCACCATGCAGGAGCTTTACATAGGAGAGGGCTCGGCCGCGGTGCCCGGCACGGTGGCCGGCCTTAAGGAGGTGTACGAGCGCCACTGCACCCTGCCGATAGAGGAGCTTATCGCCCCGGCCGTCGCTCACGCCAGAGAGGGCGTCACAGTCAGCTTCCACCAGGCGCAGTTCATAGAGACCCTCTCCCCCATGTTTACGGTCTCCGAGGAGAGCCGTGCCATATACGCGCCCGGAGGGAAGTTCCTCCGGGAGGGTGACAGGCTGGTCAACCCCGGGATGGCGGACACCTTCGAGTGTTTTGCCGAAGAGGGTCTTGACAGCTTCTACAGGGGCGAGGTCGCGCGGAAGGTGCTGGAAGGTTTCGGGGAGCGGGGGCTCATTACCAGCGGCGACCTGGAAAACTACCGGGTGGAGGTGAGGGGGCCGCTCCGGATAGAGTACAGGGGGAGGAAGATATACACCAACCCCCCGCCGTCTTCCGGGGGCTGCCTCATAGCCTTCGCCTTGAAGCTTATCGAGGGGTTCGACCTCACGGCCGGAAAGGGGCTTGCTTGCAACACCGCCCCCTACTTGAAGTTGCTCTACGAGGTCATGAG
>JAZGJJ010000073.1 GCA_036482575.1 Thermodesulfobacteriota bacterium | reverse complement strand
AACTGATGGAAGGGCTCAAGTCGATGGACGGGGTAACCGTCCTCGGCACGCTTGAGCCGGGAGAGAGGGTCTCGCTCGTCTCTTTCACTATCGACGGCGTGGCGGCCGAGGCGGCCGGCATGAGGCTCGACGAGGAGTTCTCCATAATGGTCCGGTGCGGCACGCACTGCGCGCCCGAGGCCCACAGGACGGCCGGGACCTACCCGGAGGGGGCCGTAAGGGTCAGCCCCGGCTACTTCAATACGCCCGAGGATATAGAGGCGCTGCTCAAGGCCGTAAGGGTTATTTCCATTTCCACTTCCACTTCCACTTCGGGGGGCTGATATGCTGGTGCTCGGGATAGAGTCCTCGTGCGACGACACCGGGGCGGCCGTGGTAAGGGACGGCACGGAGATGCTCTCATCGGTCGTCGCTTCGCAGGACGACATACACGGCAAGTACGGCGGGGTGGTGCCGGAGCTCGCCTCCCGCCGCCACATAGAGGATATAGTCCCGGTCGTGGACGAGGCGCTCGAGAGGGCGAACGTCACGATGGACGACATAGACGCGGTCGCGGTCACGCAGGGCCCCGGGCTCGTCGGGTCGATCCTGATAGGGCTCTCGTTCGCAAAGGCCGTCTCGTACGCGAAGGAAAAACCGCTTGTCGGGGTGAACCACCTCGAAGCCCACGCGCTCTCGGTGTTCCTGAAAGAGAAGGGAGAGGAGAAGGAAGTTCCGGAGTTCCCGTTCGTGGCGCTCGTGGTCTCCGGGGGGCACACGGTACTTTTCCTGATAGAAGATTTTACCCGTTATAAAATACTCGGCCAGACCCGCGACGACGCAGCCGGAGAGGCGTTCGACAAGGTGGGAAAGCTCCTCGGGCTCGGCTACCCCGGAGGGGTCGAGATAGACAGGCTCGCCGTGGAGGGGGGGGGGGGGGACGTAAAGGCGTATCCCTTCACCCGTCCCTACATAAAGAAGGGGAACCTGGAGTTCAGTTTTAGCGGCATTAAGACCGCGGTCCTCGCCGAGGTGAAGAAGGCCGGAGAAGGAGGGCTTACCGAAAGCGCGGTAAAGGACCTTGCCGCGAGCTTTCAGGAGGCGGTGGTGGACGTGCTCGTCAGGAAGGTTTTCTGGGCGGTTGAGGCGACCGGCGCCGGGTCTGTCGCTCTTGCCGGCGGGGTGGCCTGCAATTCGAGACTCAGGGCCAGGCTTAAAGAGGCGGCCGGAGAGGAAGGGATAAAACTCTTTATACCGCCGCACAGGCTCTGCTCGGATAACGGCGCGATGATAGCCGCGCTCGGCTACCATCTCTTGAAGAAGGGCGAGTATGCCGGGCTCGACACGAACGCCCTTCCCAACTGGGACGAGTTTTAAGGTGCTTCAGCCTTTTCCGAAGAAAAAACTCGGCCAGCATTTTCTTATCGATAGGAATATCGTTAGAAAAATAGTCTCGCTCGCGGACGTACGCGAGGGAGAGAGGGTGCTGGAGGTAGGGCCCGGCACCGGGGTCCTCACCGAAGAGCTTCTTCGGGCCGGGGCCGCGGTTACGGCCATAGAGGCCGACGCCGCCCTCGCCGAAAAACTCCGGGAAAAGTTTAAGGATGAGAAGGCTCTTGAGGTCGTTACGGCCGACGCCTTGAAGCTGTCCTTTCTTGACCTTAGCAAAAAAGCCCCGGGTGGGGTGGGTAAGTTCAAGGTCGTGGCCAACCTTCCTTATAATATCTCAGGGCCGATTTTGGTAAAATTCCTCGAAGAGCGGGAGGTTTTTACGTCTCTGGTACTCATGTTCCAGAAGGAGGTCGCCCGGAGGATTACCGCCGGGCCGGGTACGAAGGAGTACGGTATCCTCTCCGTCCTCTCCCGGGCCTATACCGACGCGCGGTGCGAGTTCGACGTGGCGCCGCACCTCTTCCGCCCCCCTCCGAAGGTGACCTCCACCGTGGTAAGGTTGAGCGTCCTGCCCTCCCCGCGCGTTCCGATAGAGGACGAGAAGTTTTTCAAGAGGGTGGTACGGGCGGCCTTCGGGCAGAGGAGGAAGACGCTCCATAACGCGCTGAAGCTATTGGCCCTTCCGGACGAGGACGTGTCAAAGGCCCTTGAGGCCGCGTCCATAGACCCCAAACGCCGGGGCGAGACGCTGACGGGCGAGGAGTTCGGCAGGCTCGCGGATTTGCTGAAAGGCCGGAATGCGGAAATTATGGAAATCAAGGAACTTAGGGAAATCAAGGGAATCAAGGAAATAAAAGGGAATTAAGGTGTTGACAGAACCCCCCCCTCTTTCCTATAATTCGGGTTGCCCGATAATTCGGGTTGCCTGATAATTCGGGTTGCCTGATAATTCGGGTTGTCCGGGCGGTGTGGGGGGCAGGGGGCCGAATTTCGTGGAATTTGCCGGACTTGTATGCTTTAATGCGGAAGCATTCCTATAACCCTATTAGAGTTAGAAAAAGGAGGCTCGAAGATGATTAAAGCGTTGAAGCGGAATCCGGAGGTGTTCAGCAAGGTACTCAGCATGGCCGTATCGGGCCTTAGCATAGACGATATGCTGACCAAGGTAGTCGAGGAGGTCCGGGATCTGGCCGGTTGCGACAGGTGCAGCCTGTACATCGTGGATAAGGAGAAGAACGAACTCTATACGAAGATAGCGCAGAAGCTGGAGCTCGGGGAGATAAGGGTGTCCATCGACAAGAGGAGTATCGCCGGCTACTGCGCGTTCACCGGCAAGGATCTGCTCGTCAAGGACGTAAGGAACGAAAAAGATCTCAAGAAGATAGACGACGAACTCTCCTTCAACGAGAAGTTCGATGAAGAATGCGGGTTTACGACGAAGAACGCGCTCTGCACCCCTATAAAGTACAGGGGGGAGGTCATAGGGGCGATCCAGGCCGTCAATAAGACCGGCGGCTTTATGGCCATGGACGTGGAGAACATGGCGGAGTTCTCGAGTATCCTGGGCCTTATACTCTTCAATGTCCTCATCTCCACTCAGTTGGAGGAGTGCGAGAGCGGGAAGTAGAAAGCCGTGCCGACTCCCGTGCCGGGATGAGGCGAGTTGTGCGGATAAGGAAGTTGCCTTACCGGCGAGCGGACCGCCAGTGTGCGCTGAAAGCGCCTACTCTTGACTTTCCCGGCCCCCTAAGATAACCTTTAATCCCGGTATGGACAAGGCACGGTATATTGCGGTAGAGGGGCCGATAGGGGTCGGAAAGACCACCCTGGCCGAAATGCTGGCGGATGAGTTCGGGGGAAGGATCCTCACCGAGGAGGTCGACACCAACCCGTTCCTGCCCAGGTTCTACGAGGATACGAGGAAGTACGCGTTCCAGGTGCAGCTCTTCTTCATGCTGAGCCGCTACCAGCAGCAGAAGGAGCTCGCGCAGGCCGACCTCTTCACCACGACCGTTGTCTCGGACTACCTCTTCGCCAAGGACAGGATATTCGCCTACCTGAACCTCGACGAGAACGAACTCGGCCTCTACGAGCAGGTCTTCAGGCTGCTCGACGAGAGGATACCCAAGCCGGACCTGGTGATATACCTGCAGGCATCGAGCGAGGTGCTGCTCGAGAGGATAGACAAGAGGGCCAAGGACTACGAGAAGAGGATAGAGGACGAATACCTCGAAAAGGTCGTCGACGCCTATAACAAGCACTTTTTTTACTACACGGATACGCCTCTCCTGGTGGTCAACACCACGGATATCGACTTCGTGGCCAACCCCGCGGACCTGTCCAACCTGGTAAAGGAGATAAGGTCGCTTAAGGGTGGCACGCAGCACTACATACCGCTTGGATCCGGATAGACCCGGACCGGGACGGACGTTTTGAGGGGGCGGAGCTCTATTAAGGGGGTTTCTTCCTTCCGCCCGTGCGCTCTCATGCGGCCTCCCGGACTCCGGTCCTGGAGGCTTTTTTTATGGCTAACGATATGAAAAAAAAGATAACCGTTCCCGACATACTGAAGATGAAGCGGGAAGGCAGGAAGATACCCGTCCTTACGGCCTATACCTTCTCCGTGGCGCACGTGCTCGACAGGGCCGGCGTGCCGGTGCTGCTGGTCGGCGACTCGGTCGGGATGGTCGAGGCCGGATACGATACGACCCTTCCGGTTACGATCGAGGAAATGGTCTACCACACCCGTTCGGTCGCGAGGGGGAGCGAGAGGGCGCTCGTCGTATCGGACATGCCCTTCCTCTCCTACCAGGTAAGTGCCGAGGACGCGCGCAGGAACGCCGGCAGGCTCGTAAAGGAAGGCGGGGCCGAGGCCGTGAAGGTTGAGGGGGGAGTGAGGACCGCCGAGGCCATAGGGGCCATAGCCTCGATGGACGTGCCGGTCATGGCGCATATCGGGCTCACACCCCAGTCGGTCCACAGGATGGGCGGCTATAAGGTGCAGGGCAGGGGCGAGGGAGGGGGAAGCGGGAAAGAAATCCTCCGGGACGCGCGGGCCGTGGAGGAGGCAGGGGCGTTCGCAATCGTACTCGAAGCCATACCCGCCGTTCTGGCAAAGGAGATAACCTCTACTCTCTCCATACCCACCATAGGCATAGGCGCGGGCCCGGACTGCGACGGGCAGGTCTTGGTGGTAAACGACATGCTCGGGCTTGCCTCCGGTAAGGAGTTGCCGCGCTTCGTAAAGAAGTATGCCGACCTCGAAGGCGTTATCACAAAGGCGGTCGGGGACTATATGGAGGACGTGGAGAAGGGAAGGTTTCCGACGAAGGAGCATAGCTATTGAGGGTGGTTGAATCCATAGGCGGAATGAAGACCCTCTCAAGTGAGGCGCGAGCGGCGGGGAAGACCGTAGTGCTCGTCCCGACGATGGGCTACCTCCACCGCGCCCACATGGGGCTCGTGGAGAAGGCGAAAACACTCGGGGACCTCGTGGTGGTGAGCATCATGATAAACCCGGCCCAGTTCGGCCCAAAGGAGGATTTCAAGGCCTACCCGAGGGACCTCGAAAGGGACCTTGAGATGCTCGGGGAGGCGGGTGTGGACGTGGTGTTCACCCCCTCGGCCAGGGAGATGTACCCCGCCGGATACCAGACCTTCGTCGACGTGGTCAAGCTGGACGGGCACCTATGCGGCCCCAGGAGGCCCGGGCACTTCCGGGGGGTCGCCACCGTGGTTACGAAGTTCTTCAATATAGTCAGGCCGTGCGCGGCAGACTTCGGCCTTAAGGACTACCAGCAGTGCCTCATAATAGAGAGGCTCGTCGAGGACCTCAATATGGACGTCGAGCTGCACTTCGGGGAGACAGTGAGAGAGGCCGACGGCCTTGCCATGAGTTCGAGGAACGTCCACCTCGACAACGAACACAGGGAGGCCGCCGGGGTTATACCCCGCTCGCTCGAGGCGGCCGGGGAGGCCTTTGCCGCGGGCGAGAGGGACGGCCGTAAATTGAGCGAGATGGTGAAAAATATGATAGAGAAGGAGCCCCTTGCCGTGATAGACTATGTATCCGTATGCGGGCTCGATGACCTGAGGGACCTGGACCGGATAGACGGCGGCGCGCTCCTTGCCGTGGCCGTCAGGGTGGGGGAGACGAGGCTCATAGACAACCGTATACTGGATCAGGAAAGAGGAGGGTAACAGGAGATGCAGAGAGTAATGCTCAGGAGCAAGATACACAGGGCGCGGGTTACCGACAGCAACGTCGACTACGAGGGCAGCATCGCCATAGACACACGCCTCATGGAGGCCGCTGGGATAATTCCCTTTCAAAAGGTTGAGGTCTACAACGTAACCAACGGCAACCGGTTCGGGACCTACGCCATAGAGGGGGAAGAGGGGAGCGGGACCATAAGCGTGAACGGCGCGGCGGCCCATCTGGCCAGGGCGGGTGACATAATAATAATCGCCGACTACTGCGTGTTCCATGAGGAAGAGGCCCGGCGGCACGTCCCGGTGCTCGTCTACGTGAACGAGAAGAACGAGGTCAGGAAAGTAATCGGAGGGGTCGTGGCGGGCGCATGAGGAAGAAGATGAAGCGCTACTTCGTAACCGGCCTCCTCATAGTGGTGCCGCTTTACATAACCGGCTACGTGCTCCTGCTTCTGGTGGGCTTTATGGACGGGCTACTCGATATCCTGCCCGAGCCGATAAGGCCCTACACCTACCTCCCCTACCGGATACCCGGCCTCGGAGTACTCATAACGCTAAGTGCCATCTTCATCGTAGGGCTCCTCGCCGCCAACTTCCTCGGGCAGAAGCTCGTCGACATAGGCGAGAGGATTCTGGCGAGGATCCCGTTTCTCAATATGGTATACAGGGCCACCAAGCAGTTCCTCGAAGCGATATTCGCCAAAGACCATGAAGGGTTCAGCCGGGTCGTCATGATCGAGTACCCCCGGAAGGGAATCTACTCTCTCGCGTTCGTTACGGGCAGGAGCAGGGGGGAGGCCGGGGAGACGGGCAGAGAGCGGTGCGGCGGCGAGGTGATAAATATATTCCTCCCCACCACGCCCAACCCGACCTCGGGCTTTTATCTGGTGGTGCCGGAGAAGGACACCATGCCGATCGAGATGAACGTCGAGGACGCCTTCAAGGTCATAATGAGTGCGGGTATGGTGGTCCCGCCGAAAAAAACATTGGCGGAAAAGGAGGAGGAAAAATCGCTCCCCGCCTCCGGGGACTGAGGGACGGGAGCGTATCCGTTCCTGCGTTATATAATTCTACCTTGAGAGGAGCGCCATGCCGAAAGATTCAAGCGACGAGACATGTATAAACACGATAAGGTTCCTCGCCGTAGACGCGGTTGAGAAGGCCAACTCGGGCCATCCGGGCATGCCCATGGGGGACGCGGCCATGGCCTACGTCCTCTGGACGGACTATCTCCGCCATAACCCGAAAGACCCCTATTGGCCGGGGCGGGACCGCTTCGTCCTTTCCGCGGGCCACGGCAGCATGCTCCTCTATTCGCTCCTGCATCTCACGGGGCACGACCTCTCGCTCGAAGATCTGAAGAACTTCCGGCAGTGGGGTAGCCCCACCCCCGGCCATCCCGAGTACGATCTTAAGAGGGGTATAGAGATGACCACGGGCCCCCTCGGGCAGGGCTTTGCCACGGGAGTCGGCATGGCAATGGCGCAAAAGTTCCTCGCCGACCGCTTCAACAAGCCCGGCTATCCGCTTTTAGACTATAATATATACGCCATAACGAGCGACGGCGACTTGATGGAGGGTGTCTCCAACGAGGCCGCCTCCCTTGCCGGGCACCTGAAGCTCGGCAGCCTCGTCTATCTCTACTCGGACAATAAGATTACGATAGAGGGAGAGACCGACCTTTCCTTCACCGAAGACGTGGCAAAGCGCTTCGAGGCGCTCGGCTGGCACGCCCGGAAGGTGGACGGGCACGACACAAAGGAGGTGGCCAGGGCCATAGAGGCGGCGAAGGGGGAGAGGGAGAGGCCGTCCCTTATAATGGCGCGTACTCACATAGGCTTCGGCAGCCCCAATAAGCAGGATACGGCCGGTGCGCACGGCGCGCCGCTCGGCAAGGACGAGATAAAGCTAGCGAAGGAAAAACTCGGCTGGCCGGAGAGTCCGGCGTTCCACATACCGGAGGAAGCGCTCAAGCGTTTCAGAGGGGCGATCGAAAAGGGCGAAACCCTTAAGCGAGAGTGGGAGGGGCTTTTAAACGGATACGCGAAGGACCACCCAAAACTTGCCGCCGAGCTTCAGGCGATGGGGCGGGAGGGGGGGGAGAAGGCGGAGGAAGATGATTGGCTGAAGGCCGTGCCCTCGTTCTCTCCCGAAGACGGCCCCGTTGCAACGAGGAGCGCTTCGGGAAAGGTCTTGAACGCAATAGCGCCGAAGATGCCGCTCCTCGTAGGCGGCTCGGCCGACCTGGCGCCTTCGAACAATACCGAGCTCAAGGGGATGGACTTCTTTACCGGGGAGGCGCCCGGCCGTAACGTCCACTACGGCGTCCGCGAGCACGCGATGGGCTCCGTTATGAACGGCATGGCGCTCAGCGGGCTAAAACCCTTCGGGGGCACCTTCCTGGTATTTTCCGACTACATGCGCCCGGCCATAAGGCTTGCCGCGCTAATGGGCCTCCCGGTGGTCTACGTATTCACGCACGACTCGATAGGGCTCGGCGAGGACGGCCCCACGCACCAGCCCGTCGAGCACCTGGCCGCCTTGAGGGCCATACCCGGCCTTACGGTCATAAGGCCCGCCGACGCCCGTGAGACGGCCGAGGCGTGGGAGACGGCGCTTGGCCGTTCCGAG
>JAZGJJ010000072.1 GCA_036482575.1 Thermodesulfobacteriota bacterium | reverse complement strand
GGAGGCAACGGCCTGAGAGCTCGAGAGCTCCACCACGCCGTCGAGCACCTCCCTTGAGACCATGGCCGCGAACTCGTCCTTCGAGTAGACCGGGCTTACGTGGTAGCCGTCTTCGCGCCTGTCCCTCTTCAGGAGCCCCTTCCTGGCGAGCCTTTCGATTACCGTAAGTACGGTGGTAAAGGCTATCTTGCGCGAGCGCGTGAGTTCGGCGAGGACCTCCTTGCCCGTGGCTTCGCCCCTGGTCCAGAGTACGGCCATGACCTCCTCTTCGAGGTGGCCGAGCACCTTGCCGAGCCCCGAGCCCGAGGCCCTGAACGTTTTTTGGGTGTACTTGCCCATGCGGTAGATTATATTCGACATTGCGTAGAATGTCAAGCAGTAAGTGATAAAAGTGACAGAAGGGTGAGGTCCGGCCCGTCGGGCATCGTTGCCTACTTCTCCAACTCTTTCTTTACGTTCCCGAGGACCTCTTTGTGGACGCGCGTTATCACGTGCGAGAGCACCGGGGCGGTGAGGAGTTCCATGAGGGTGCCGGAGAGGCGGTACTCCATCTCGAAGGTGACGTGCGTTTCGCCGTCCCCGGTCTCAAGCGTGTAGCTGCCGGTGTTGTAGAGCCCGCTCACCGAGCGCCAGGCGAAGTAGCGGGGCCTCTCGGAGGCCGAGACCTCGGCCTCCCAACGGGCCGCCACGCCCAGGAACTCCACCTCCCAACGGTATACGCCGGGGGAGAGTTTCCTTACCTCGCGTATGAGCCCCGAATATCTGCCGAACTCCTCGACCTTCGTAATGAGGTCGAAGACGTCTTCGGCAGCCGCCTTTATGTCGATATCGATCTTTACCGAGGGCATGATTACGATCCTTCGATGAAACTATCACTTAGTGCGTATCCAGGTCAAGCTGAACCGAGTTGGGGGTAAGGGACCATATGGCGGAATTGGCTTGACGCGCGTCGCCCAAAGTTGGTAACTTATAGCCGTTAAGAGTTGCCGCAGCGGCCCGTCCTGTGCAACGGGGGATGGGTCTTTTCATACAGCGCGCCATAACTTCGCATACCTTCGTTGCTCCTCGGCTCGTCGTTGCGGCGTACCATCAGTACGCCTCACTTCTCGCCTTCGTCGCGTCTCGGTCTGCTTTGTTCTGACGCGCTGTATGCGTAGCTATTTTATGACGTTGTGTGCAGTTGACCCGACCGGGGACGGTTCGAAGTGATTAGGGGGGAGTGAGTCATGGCGGTGGAAAAAGGGCTCGTTCATATCTATACGGGTGAGGGCAAGGGGAAGACGTCCGCCTCGCTGGGGCTGGCCATACGCGCGGCCGGTCACGGCATGAAGGTCCTCTTCGTCCAGTTCTTCAAGCTCGAGGGCGACCCGTCCGGCGAGAAGGATATCATAAGGGAGGACATCCCGGCCATCGAGCTCATACGCTCGGAGGTGAGGCACCCGATCTTTACCGGCAAGGATACCGATATCGAGAAGGTGAGGGCTTCGGTGAGGGGTCTCTTCGAACGCGCCAGTGAGAAGATGGGCGACGACTTCGACCTTCTCGTGCTCGACGAGCTCATGGGGGCCGTAAACGGCGGCTTTATAAGCGTCGAGGAGGTACTGGACCTGCTCGACGCCAGGCCGGAGTGCCTGGAAGTCGTGCTCACCGGCAGGGACGCGCCGGTGGAACTCGTGAAGAGGGCGGACTACGTAACCGAGATGCTCAAGATAAAGCACCCCTATGACGGAGGCGTCAAGGCGAGGAAGGGTATCGAGTATTGAAGCGCGGCGGCGGGAAGTCCATCTTCGTGCTCGGCGGGGCCAGGAGCGGTAAGAGCCGCTTCGCGCTGGAGCTCGCAGGGAAGCTCAAGGGCGTAAGCCCCGACGACTCAAGGGCGTACGTGGCGACCGCGACGGCGCGCGATAAAGAGATGGCGGAGAGGATAAAGGAGCATAAGAAGGCCCGGGCGGGGGGGGGAGGGGGGGGAGGGGAGAAGATAAAGTGGGTTACCATTGAAGAGCCGATACGGGTAAGGGACTTTGTAAGGGAGAATAACGAGTTCGCCGTCGTCCTCATAGACTGCATTACGCTGTGGCTTTCCAACCTGGTGGAGGAAGGCATGAGCGACTCGGAGATAATGGAGGAGGCCGAAGGGCTCGCAAGGTTGTCCCGCGACACGTGGGCCACGGTCGTGGCCGTCTCGGGTGAACTTGGACAGGGGATCGTCCCCAGGAACAAACTTGCCCGGAGGTTCCGGGACCTCTCGGGGCTGGTAAACCAGGCAATGGCGGAGGCCGCCGACGAGGTGTTCTTTATATCCGCAGGCCTGCCGGTGAAGATGAAATGAAGGATATGATCAAGGATATGCTTACGGTAAGGAACTTCGCGTCTCTCTTTACGGGGACGCTCTTCTTTCTGTTTTTCTACATAGGGCTCTGCTGGGTGCTGGGCTATTTTGAGATAACGCCTTACGGCAAGTTCACTGCCGAGTTCTTCAAGGGCAGGACGGCCGAGGAGAGCGATGCCTTCATCAAGGCGAACCGGGAGCTCTTCGATAAGGCCCTCCCCGGGGCGACGACCTTTTCAAACCTCGTCATGGCCCCCATCGTGGCGGTCCTCTCCGGCCTGGTGGCGGGGGTCATAGCCGGACGGAGGGGGGCGCTCATGGGGTTTATAGTGGTCCTGACGCCCGCATTCATGGTCTTAGCGAAGTCGGCCAAGGATCCCATGACCCTTGGCTCCATACTGTTCATGGTAGGTTGCGCGGTCATTGGCGGCACCATGGGCGAGCGCGTGGCGTGCAGGTTTTCCGGGGAGGAGTGCACGCACGACCATGGCCACGGCGATGCGCATGACCATGACCATGGCGACACGCATGACCATGCACACGACCACGACCATTCGCACGACCATGCACACGATCACGACCATGACCATAAAGGAAACTCTTGACGCCATAGGGCCCGTCGATAACGCCCTCCTCGGCGCGGCGCAGAAGAGGCTCGACAACCTCACCAAGCCCCGGGGCAGCCTCGGCAGGCTCGAAGAGCTCGCCCGAAGGGCCGTGGCCATAAGCGGCTCCACACAGCCCGCCGTAACCAGAAAGATAATCTTTACGTTCGCCGGAGACCACGGCGTGGCGGCCGAGGGTGTATCTGCCTTCCCCAAAGAGGTCACCACGCAGATGGTCCTTAACTTCCTCCGGGGCGGGGCCGGGATAAACGTGCTCGCGGACCACGCCGGCTGCGAGGTAAAGGTGGTGGACATAGGGGTGGAGTTCGAGTTCGACGGCGAGGCGGCGGGAGAGCTTATAAAGAGAAAGGTCATAAACGGCACGGCCAACATCCGTACCGGTCCGGCCATGACGCCCGAGGAGACGCGCCGCTCGGTGGAGGTGGGGATAGAGCTCGCCTGCGAGTACGCCGCTCCGGGTGCGGTCTTCGGCACCGGAGAGATGGGTATAGCCAACACCACCCCGGCAAGCGCCATGGCGGCGGTCTTTTCCGGACTCCCCGTAAGGGAGGTCACAGGCAGGGGGACCGGTATAGACGATAAGGTTTTCGACCACAAGGTGAAAGTCATAGAGGAGGCTATCGAGTTTAACTCTCCGGACCCCACAGACCCGATGAGCGTTCTTGCAAAGGTCGGCGGGGCGGAGATAGCCGGGATAACCGGCCTCGTTCTCGGCGCGGCCGCAAGGAGGGTGCCGGTTATGGTAGACGGCTTTATCTCCACCGCGGGCGCGCTGGTGGCCGCGGAGCTTAAGCCCGAGGTAAAGGACTACCTCTTCGCCTCGCATAATTCGGTGGAGAGGGGGCACGCGGTGATGCTCGAGAGGATGGGTCTGAAACCCCTTCTGGACCTGGAGATGCGGCTCGGGGAGGGGACGGGCGCGGCAATGGGGATATATCTCCTGGAGGCCGGGGTCAGGATATATAACGAGATGGCCACCTTCGGCGACGCCGGGGTGTCCGAGAGTGACAGATGAACCACGTCCTGCTGGTACTGCAATTCCTGACCGTCTTCCCCGTAAGGAGGGAGATAAAGATGGAGCCCGGGGAGGCGGCCCGCTCCATGGCGCTCTTCCCGTTCGTCGGCGCGCTGCAGGGTGGTTTACTGGTCGCTTCCGACGTCGTACTGCATAACGTCATGGGGCTGCCGGTAAGTGTGGCGAGCGCGATCCTTCTGGCGATACTCCTTCTTACCAGCGGCGGGCTCCACATAGACGGCTTTACGGACACCGTGGACGGCCTTGCCGGAGGGGCCACCCCCGAAGACCGGCTGCGTATAATGCGCGACGGGAGCGCGGGGGCCGTGGGGGTCGCGGCCGTGGTGCTCCTTCTCCTGATAAAGTATCTCTGCATAGCGGCGCTGCCGGGGGATGCGAGGGCCCCGGCCCTTCTGCTCTTCCCGATGGTAGGCCGCTGGTCGATGGTCCCGATGTCGTTCTGGGGCACTTACGCCAGGGAGGGCGAGGGGCTCGGCAAGGCCTTTACGGGATGCCCGGCCGAAAGCCTCCTTATGGCGACGGTAGTGGTGGTCTTCCTGTCGGGCATCTTCTTCGGACCGGCGGCCTTTATCGTGCTGGCCGGTATAGCGGCGTTTACTTACGGGCTGACCGTCTTCTTCAAGAGAAGGCTCGGAGGTATCACCGGAGACGTCTTCGGCTTCCAGAGCGAAGCGGGAGAGGTCCTCTTCCTCCTGGCGGTACTTGCGCTTGCGGGCGCTTAAACCATGGACGCCACGCGCATATACCTCGTCCGCCACGGGCAGGTCGTAAACCACCACGAGTTCCGCTACAACGGCCACACGGACGTTGACGTAACCGAGGAGGGGCTCGATCAGATGGAGCGCCTGGCCGACCACCTCGCCGGCTCCTCCGTCACCTCCGTTTATTCGAGCGACCTTCTAAGGGCCGTAAAGGGGGCGGAGACCATAGGCGCTAGGCTCGGCCTCGAGCCCGAGAAAGTCCCGGCCTTCAGGGAGCTGCATCTCGGAAGGTGGGAGGGCCTTACGAGGGAGGAGGCAGCCGGGAAGTATCCCGAGGAGGCCCACTTCACCTTCAGTAAACTCGCAGGTGACAGGATAAAAGGGGGCGAGAGCCTGGTCGACCTTCGCTCTCGCGTCCTTCCGGCCCTTGACGCCATAGTGGATAAACACAGGGGCGAGAGCGTCTGCATGGTGCTCCACGGCGGGGTCAACCGCGTGATACTCTGCGAGGCCATGGGTCTGCCGCTGGAGAATTTTTTCCGTGTAGAGCAGGACTACGGCTGCCTGAACGTCATAGACTACTTCGACGACGGGGGCAGGGTGGTGAAGCTCCTTAACGGAGGCCCCAACCAGGAGATGGGCACGATGGTGCATTACTGAAGAGGGGGGTGGCGGGTGGATAAAAAAGATGGCTAAAAGAGCGCGCCCCTTTCCGTCCGCCTTTGTAATAGCCGCCCCCTCTTCGGGCGCGGGCAAGACTACCGTTACGCTCGGCCTTATGGAGGCCTTTGGGAAGAGAGGGCTTGCGGTCCAGCCCTTCAAGGCGGGTCCGGACTACATAGACACGGGCTACCACTCGGCCCTTTCCGGCAGAGCTTCCTATAACCTCGACACGTGGATGATGGGCCCTTCGCGGGTGAGGGAGACTTTCGCCCGCGCCATGCACGGCGCGGACGTCGGTATCGTCGAAGGGGTCATGGGGCTTTTCGATGGTAAGGCAGGTAATCGAAAAAAAAGTGGTCCGGGCAGCACGGCGCATCTGGCGAAGACGCTCGGCCTTCCGGTCGTGCTCGTGGTCGACGGCTCGGGCATGTCCGCGAGCGCCGCCGCACTTGTAAGCGGCTTTAAAGGGTTCGACCCGGAGCTGAAACTCGCGGGCGTTATCTTTAACCGTGTCGGGAGCGAGCGGCATTTTAATATGCTAAAGGACGCGGTCGAGAAGGGCGCGCGGGTTAAGGTCTTTGGCTGCATCCCGAGGGATAAGGAAATAAAACTTCCGGAGAGGCACCTCGGGCTCGTTACCAAGGGCGACATAAAAAAGGGCGACTGGAAAAAGTTTTTAACGAGGGGGGCGAAGCTCGCCGAGGCAAATATCGACCTCGAAGGGTTATTGAAGGCCGCAAAAAAGGTCCGTACTCCTCCCAGGGTAAGTACCGGAAAGAAAAACCCCGCCGTGACCATAGCCGTAACCATTGCTGTGGCTCGCGACGACGCCTTCTGCTTCTACTACCGGGAAAATTTAGAACTGCTCGAAGGCCACGGGGCAAAGATAGTTTTCTTCAGCCCTCTTAAGGATAAAAGGATTCCCAAAGGCGCGCGGGGCGTCTACCTCGGCGGCGGCTACCCGGAGTTGCACGCGCGCTCTCTTTCGGCCAACACCGCGCTCAGGAAGGAGCTTAAGACGGCGGCCCTCTCGGGGCTTCCGGTCTACGCCGAGTGCGGGGGGATGATCTATCTTGGAAAGGGCCTTAAGGATACTAACGGCAAGAGCCATGCGATGGCGGGGTTGTTTCCGTGGATAACGAAGATGGACAGGAAACTAAAAGGTCTCGGCTACAGGGAGGTAACGGCACGCAGCGGCTGTCCGTTCCTGAAGGCGGGCGCGAAGATACGCGGGCACGAGCACCGCTACTCGGATATAAGCCCCCCCCCGCGGCTGGTAAAAAGGGCCTACACCGGCGCCGAGGGCTATACGATTAAAAACACACTCGCGAGCTACGTGCACCTCCACTTCGCGAGCAACCCCGGATTCGCGAAAGGGTTTATCGAGGCGTGCAATAACTTCGGATGAGAGGAGAGGTATGACGCAGATAGAGTCGGCAAGGAATGGCATTGTTACGAAAGAGATGAAGGAGGCGGCGCTCGGTGAGGGCGTACATCCCGAATGTATCCGGGACGTGGTGGCCGGGGGCAAGGCCGTTATCCTCAGTAACACCAATCGCCCTGCGAAGCCCGTCGCCATAGGCAAGGGGCTCAGGACAAAGGTCAACGCGAGCATCGGCACGTCTTCCGACATTGTCGACGCCGCGGCCGAGGTGGAGAAGGCGCAGGCCGCCGAGCGTGCCGGGGCCGACACCCTTATGGAGCTTTCGGTCGGCGGCGATCTCGACAGTATAAGGAAAGAGGTCCTCGCGGCTGTTTCGCTCCCGGTCGGGAGCGTGCCGCTCTACCAGGCCTTCGCCGAGGCGATAGAAAAATACCACGACCCGAACAAGCTCGACGAAGAGCTCCTCTTCGACGTGCTGGAGAGGCAGTGCGCGGACGGCATATCGTTCATGGCCGTACACTGCGGGATAAATCGCCTTACGATCGAGCGGCTCGAAAGGCAGGGCTACCGCTACGGCGGGCTCGTGTCACGAGGCGGTTCCTACATGGTGGGCTGGATGATGAGCAACAATAAGGAGAACCCGCTCTACGAGAAGTTCGACCGGGTGGTGGAGATACTTAAAAAATACGACTGCGTCCTGAGCCTCGGTAACGGCCTCCGGGCCGGGGCCGTGCATGACAGTCTCGACAGGGCGCAGGTCCAGGAGCTCGTAATAAACTGCGAGCTCGCCGAAATCGGGCAGGATATGGGCTGCCAGATGATGTGCGAGGGCCCGGGGCACCTGCCGCTCGACGACATAGAGGCCAACGTAAAACTTCAGAAGCGGATGAGCGCGGACGCCCCGTTCTACGTGCTCGGGCCGCTCGTAACCGACATCGCCGCGGGCTACGACCATATCTCGGCGGCTATAGGCGCGGCCGAGGCCGCTCGTTATGGTGCGGACCTTATCTGTTACGTTACACCGGCCGAACACCTCGCACTCCCGTCCAAAGAGGACGTGGTCGAGGGGGTGAGGGCCTCAAGGATAGCCGCCCACGCCGGGGACATGGTAAAGCTCGGCCGCAGCGGGCGCGACATGGAGATGAGCAAGGCCCGGAGAGACCTCGACTGGGACGCCCAGTCCAGGCTCGGCCTCTTCGGCGAGCGGGCGCGCGAGATAAGAGAAAGCCGCATGCCCGAGGAGCCCTCGACCTGCACCATGTGCGGGAGTTTTTGCGCCCTCGACAACGTGAACGAGTATTTTCGTGAGAGCCTCAGCAAAGGCAGAAAACGCTGAGGCTCTAAACCGTCGATTTTGTGCTGCCGCACGGTTAACGGGGAAACGAACCGCATCTGCAATAATGTTCGTTATGGTTCTACGATACCGGTAACTGCCCCACCGCAGGTGGCCGCCATACCGCGTTAGCCGCACATTTTGGCTCCTCAACGTATATCAATATACGCCTGCGGGCCAAAATGTGCGTCTGCCTCGTCTGACGGGAAACTTGACGGTTTGGGTCCGTGACGGACAACAATAACTCCGTCCTATCCCCTCCCCGTTCGCCCTGAGGCTCTCGAAGGGTGAACGGAGGCCTGCCGGGCACGTTGATTTCTCGATCCCGCCTTCGCAAACGCGGGTTTTATCTTGTTACAACCATCCTTTCCTGTTAAAATCAAATCCTGTATTTTACGTCGCCAACCTTAAGCCGAGGTGACAATGCTCTCGAAAATACTCTCAAGCGCGGTAATAGGGATAGACGCCCGGCAGGTGGAGGTCGAAGTGGACCTCGCCCGGGGGTTGCCGTCGTTTTCCACCGTCGGGCTTCCGGATAACGCCGTAAAGGAGAGTAAGGACCGGGTCCGCTCGGCCATAAAGAACTCAGGCTACACCTTCCCCGTAAGCCGCATCACCGTCAACCTCGCCCCGGCCGACATAAAAAAAGAAGGCACCACGTTCGACCTGCCCGTGGCCGTCGGCATCTTGAAGGCCCAGGGCCTTATAAAGAATAAAAACCTCGACGACTATATAATGCTCGGCGAGCTCTCGCTCGACGGCTCGATAAGGGCGGTACGCGGCGCGCTGCCGGTGGCCGTCCTTGCGAAGGAGCTTAAGAAGAAACTCCTCCTACCGTTCGGAAACCGGGAGGAGGCGGCGCTGGTCGAAGGTGTCGAGGTCTTCGGTCTGAAGAGCCTCGCCGAGCTCGTGGAGTTCATGAACGGGGAGGTCGAAGTAGACGCCGCCAGCGTGGACGCCGCCGCTTACTTCAAGCGCGAAGACAAAGACCTCCTCGACATGACGGACGTGAAGGGGCAGGAGCACGTTAAACGCGCCCTGGAGGTCGCGGCCGCCGGAGGCCATAACGTTATCATGATAGGCCCACCCGGCTCGGGTAAGACCATGCTCTCCAAACGCTTCCCCACCATCCTGCCGGACATCGGCATAGAAGAGGCCATAGAGACGACAAAGGTCCACAGCGTCGCCGGGGTCTTGAGCGGCGTGCTCGTAACGGAAAGGCCCTTCCGCTCCCCGCACCATACCATCTCGGATGCGGGCCTCATAGGCGGCGGCCAGGTGCCGAGGCCCGGCGAGGTGAGCCTCGCCCATAACGGCGTCTTGTTCCTGGATGAAGTTCCGGAGTTCAAGAAGAACGTGCTGGAAGTCTTAAGGCAACCCGTGGAAGACGGTGTCGTTACGATAGCCCGCGCCGCCGTCTCGCTAACCTACCCGGCGCGCATAATGCTTGTCTGCGCCATGAACCCCTGCCCGTGCGGATACCTCGGAGACCCACAAAGGGAGTGCAACTGCACGCCGCTCATCGTCCGCCGCTACAGGAGGAAGCTCTCCGGGCCTCTCCTGGACCGTATAGACATACACTGCGAGGTGCCGGCGGTAAGGTATAAGGAACTAAGCGATAAGAGGGGCGGCGAGCCGTCCGCCGCTGTTAAGGAGCGGGTGAACCGCGCGCGCTCCATTCAGGCCGAGCGTTTTAAGGGGAAAGGTGCAAAGAAGATTTTTTCCAACAGCCACATGGCCCCGCGCCACATAAAGAAGTTCTGCGAGGTGGACGCCGACTGCGCGGGCCTTCTGGAAGCCGCAGTGGAAAAGCTCGGCCTCTCGGCCCGCGCCTATACCCGGATACTCAAGGTCTCGCGGACGATTGCCGATTTGGAAGGCGAGGAGAGGATAAAAGCGCATCACGTGGCGGAGGCGATACAGTATCGGGCTCTTGACCGTCCGGTCGGGTAGGGTGCCAAACCGCCGATTTGCCCGTGATACTTCGTTGGTGTCGGATTTTGTTCCTCGACGTATACGGTGATATACGCCTCCGGTACAAAATCCGCCCCCGCCTCGTCTGACGGGCAACTTGACGGTTTGGGTTCCCACGCCTGCCAAACGTGAAAAAGGGAGGAAGGGCCGAGAGGCAGACCATGTCCGGGTTTCCGGTTGAACTATAAGGGTTTTTATGCTTCGGAATAATCCATTTCGTAAAAGAAAGAAGGGAGGCTGACATGGCGGAGGCGAAGTCCATTAAAGAGCTTATGCGCATACGGGCGCACAACCGGGAGTTCCTCGATTCGATCAACTCGACCCTGGGGACGGCGCTGGGCTTTAAGAAGAAGACCGGCGGAGATCTAAGCTATCAGCCGGCTGTAATCGTGTTCGTGCCGAGGAAGATCAACCCGAAGTGGATCCCCAACGCGCAACTGATACCGAAGAAGTTGGACGGGCCGGACGGCCTGTGGTGTGCGCTGGACGTGGTGGAAGGGGAACGGGCTGCGGAGGAGGACCCGGTACCGAGGTCTCCGGGCGAACTGGCCGAGCGGCTGCGCGGATGGGACGACCAGGTCTGGTCCGGATCCCAGGTCGCCCACTGGGTGGATCGGGATAAAGGCTCTTACAGCATGGGAACGCTGGGCGCCTTTGCCCAAAAGCGCGACACCGGCGCGAAGGGGTTCCTGACCAATATGCATGTGGGTATCGAACCGGGCCAGAAGCTCTTCCACCCTGTCCCGTGGGGCACGCACATAGGCACTACCGAAAAAACAATCGAATACGTGAAGGACGAGGACTGGTACGGCCCGCTTGTGGACGAGCAGGACACGTTTGTCAGAGCGGACTGCGCCTTCGTCGGGTTGGCGCCGGACTTCGACGAGGCGGACGTTAACCCTCATATGATGGGCGTCGGGAAGCTGGGCCCGGTCAAGAGTATCTCCCTTGACGACATGTCCATCATCGGGCAGAGGGTATTACGCGTTGGGCGTACCACGGGCTTGCGTCGCGGCACGGTTATGGCCTTTGGTTATGAGTTCGTCGACGAGGCGGACGTGACCGCCTATACGGACCTGCTAATCGTAGGCGATAGCGGTATTCCCTTTTCGACCCACGGCGACAGCGGCAGCCTGATAGTGACGGACGACTACGAACATAACCCGGTCGGGCTGCTATGGGGCGGCTGGCAGGAGAAGCTGCGTACCGGACGTGCGCAAGAAAACTGGACGTACGGCATTGTCCTGTCCCGGGTGTTGGATGCGCTGGGTATCGACCTGATTCGGGTTCTTTAAGGGCGGCAAGTCACGCCCAACGGGCAACTTGGGGGTTTGGGGTTCCAGGCTCGTTAAGCGCAGGAAGGAAATATATTTTCTCCTGGAGGTAGGATAATGTACTGTCCCTCTTGTCAGTCTGAAATGACTGGAAAGAACCATGGCGGCATCAGCGTGGACGTATGCGTCGGGTGCGAAGGGGTATGGTTCGACCGGGGGGAGATAGAGGCCTACAGGGCGGCAATGATCGAGGAGCGTGACGAGTTGCCCGGTCAGGCGGTTCGGTTCGAGCCGGAGACGGGCGGGAACTTACTGAAGTGCCCGAGATGTCTCGTCGATACGCTCGTGCCGGGCGGCGTGCAGGGCCTTAACATATCCTGCTGTAGCGGTTGTAAAGGGTTCTTTGTCTCCAGGAAAGATCTGGTTGCGCTCTGTAGAAGGAAACAGTCGTCCGTGGTTGGCGATGTGGTATTGGGCGGGAGTGATATAATTTTGCATATCCTGTCCGGGGTTTTGGACAGCTTTTAAAGAGTAAAGGGGATAGATCTGTTTTTGACGGTAAGGCAAAGGGCCTGCGGAGTAGTTAATGGAGAGTAAACAACCCCTCGGCTTGGACCGTGCCAGGAGGAAGGCCGAGGAGCTTCTAAAGGATAAGGAGAGTGCTGGCTGTGCCCTCCCTTGTTGAATGGAGAAGCTGATGGATAACGTGCTCGGACCGAGGACTGTAGGACCGCTCCTGACCGAGACCTTCAGGGTCTACGGCAGGCACTTCCTGAAGTTCGTCGCCATCGCGGCGGTTGTGGAGGCGGTTTGTTATATCCCGGAGATCGTTTTCGGTACGCCCGGCTATGACCCCGAGACTTTTGACCCTGAGACTGTGGATATGGTGCCGTGGGATATTTCGTTCGCGGCCTCTATGTTGGGTTTTACTGTTATAAATTCTCTGATGGATGGGGTTTTTATACACGCCGTATCGGAGCACTATACGGGCGGGGATGTAAGCGTTGAGCGCGCGTACCATTTTGTCTTGAAAAGGATGAAGGCTCTGGTAGGGGCCGCTATTTTATTCTGGCTGCCCATCGCGGCCATAGGGGTGTCCGTGCTGGGTGCTCCAAACAGTGCAGGTCGCGGCTCCTTTACGCTTCTTATTGTGTTTCCCATAGCCATGTATCTGATGGTACGCTGGGCCTTTATATACCAGGCGGCGACGCTGGAAGGTTGCGAGCCCATGGACGCCCTTCGGCGGAGCGGAAAACTGGTCGATGGCGACTGGTGGCGCGTTCTGGGCGTAATGGTCGTGATGTTCGCAATAACGTACCCTGTATCTTACGCGTTGACTAAGATTTCGGCGGTAGGCACGGTGCTGGCTGGCGTCATATTGCCCCCGATTTTTGCGATTATGATGATTCTACTTTACTACGACCTTCGGGTGAGGAAGGAAGGCTATACCGTCGAAAAGCTCTCGGAGGAGCTGCGCGCCCATACTACCTTGCCTGAAACTCCCGCCACACCCGATGGCGGGTTTGGTGGAGTTCCCGGAGAGGACAAGGGGAGTGAGTGATGGACAATAAGCAACCCCTCGGCTTAGACCGTGCCAGGAGGAAGGCCGAGGAGCTTCTAAAAGATAAGGAGAAGGCGGGGCGTATGGTCGACCCCCCCCCCAGCATGCACAGCAATAGCGACTTAAAAATAAATCACCTGCTTTTCTTGATAGCCATGTCGGTTGCGGTATTCCTGACTGTCGTCAAAAGCACTGTGGATCATACCGTAAGCGATCCACAAGGGTCACTTTTGTTAAGCCAGTCTATATCGCGGAATTTAACTGTAAAACTCGACTCTTATTTTGACTCCTATGAGAGCGCTCAAGAAAAATACAGTTATAAAGTTCAAGAGAAAAACGGCCATATATACTACCATTATCCCGTCGGGACACCACTTTTCTCAGTACCGTTTGTTTTAATATCAAATTCGCTTGGCTATGACATGTTCAGCGATGAAGGGCCTACGCAAAAAGTAATAGCTGCTATACTGGCAGTAGCCATCTTCTTATTGCTTTTTTTCTTAGCAAGGTTATATTTAAACACTTCCTCCAGTATAGTTGTATCTTCGGTTTTTTGGTTCGGAACAGGTCTTTCAAGCACATTAGGAGCCGCTCTATGGTCTCATGACTTTGCGACATTTTTCTCTCTTTTTGCAATATTATTAACCCTGACAGCCCATGAGAACCACCAACGTCCAAAATGGGGATTTATCGCATTTTTCCTTTTTTCAGCTTATCTGTGCCGGCCTACCTTTTCTCTATTGTCGCCACCCATAGTCCTGATTATTTTTACTTTTAACGAAAAGGCCGCCATAAAAACGGCGGCTACGGTAGGCGGGTTTCTCGTAATTTTCATAATTTTTTCATGGACAGAATTCTACCAACTACTTCCCGATTATTACCTGCCTCGGAAATTATCAGGAGGGCACTTTATCGAAGCATTCCTGGGGAGCCTTATCAGCCCTGCCAGGGGATTGTTCATCTTCTCACCTTTCATGCTATTCCCTTTGTTTTTTTTCAAAAAGAGCTGGCGTATTCTTTCAGAGAATAAAGCGCTTCTTATCCTGTTGGCATGGCCGTTATTGCACCTCATCACAATATCTAAATTCCCCATGTGGTGGGGAGGGCACTCCTATGGCCCCAGGTTAATGCTGGATATTCTTCCCGCGATCTATGTTATTCTGGTAATTATCTACAGTGAGATCGATAAAAAAAGCAAGGCATTCAACATCGTGATTGCGGTCGCCGTTGCATTCTCGATATACGTAAATACATACCAGGGATTATTTAACCTGAATACAGCTCGATGGAATGCTGAGCCGTCTATAGACCAATATCCCGAGTATCTTTGGGATTGGAAGTACCCCCAATTCCTGCATAGCGAGGAACGCCATAAAAACAGGCTTCTTGAGCATAATCAAAACCAGTAAGCAGGTACCGTTTTGGAAGTCAAGCCAACAGGGGGAAAAAGGGGACAGTTGTAGATGCTCAGTAATTAGGTAACTCTTTTGGTACAATAAAGTCAAACCAAAGGAAGGTCCTATGCAGTACTCACATCAGATTATCGTAAAGCGCTGGACACCCATCCTGGAGGAGCACGAGCGCACCAAGGCCAAGGTAGAGCCTCGCCCAATTCAAGTTCATTAAGAACCTCTGCGAGGCGCACCAGATATCAAAGAAAGAGCTTCAGCGCTACTACCGCAAGTGGATCGAGGGCGGCAGGAAGCCCGAGTCGCTCTTGCCCCGGAAACGGGGGACAAAAGTATGGACAACAAACAACCCCTCGGCTTGGACCGTGCCAGGAGGAAGGCCGAGGAGCTTCTAAAGGATAAGGAGAGTACGGGCCGTCTCGTCGAAGCCGCGCTCGTGAAGGCGGACAGGCACAAGACCGCGCTCGTGAAGGTCCGGGCCGAGCTCGGCGCGCTATTCCGGCTCCTTAAGGCCTGGGCAAGGGGCGACTACAGGGAAGTCCCGTGGAAGTCCATCGTGCTCGCGGCCGCGGCGATCATATACTTCCTGAACCCCTTCGATATAGTCCCTGACTGGATCCCGCTCGTGGGCTATATGGACGACGCAACGGTCATCGGCTTCGTCGCCGCCTCGATAAAAAAGGATATAGATAGGTTTTTGGAGTGGGAGAAAGGGTAACCCCAAACCGCCGATTTGCCCGCCAGACTTTGTTAGCCGCACATTTTGCCTCCTCGACGTATAGCACTATACGCCTGCGGGCCAAAATGCGTGTCTGCCTCGTCTGACGGACAACTTGACGGTTTGGTCAGTGACGGTTAACGCGTATGCGGCTTTTCCGCCACCGTGTATCCAGTGCCCGTAACGGTTCTTCGGAAATACCGCCCCACCGCAGGTGGCTTATCCCATATGCACGGCAAAGGCGACAAGTTTTTCCGTTGCCTTTATACCTCTTGTCTGGCCCTTCTCGACGAAGACCATGTTGCCCGCCGTGACCTCTTTCTCTTCGCCCTCGACCGTCATGATCCCCTTGCCGCTTACTATGTAGAAGACACCCGTGCCGCTCGGGTGCGGCGCTATCGACTGGCCGGGCTCCATGCAGATTAGCGGCACCTTGTAGTCGGCGGCGATCCTCAATATGCGAGGGGTGAAGGTCTCTGAAAACCCGGTTTTTTCGTTCACGTCTACGACTTCCATGCGTTCTTTCCTCCTCGCGTGCTTTCCTCTTCAACGGTGTATGGTAAAAAAGAGACAGATGCCTCCGTTCTTGTCCTTTGCGGTGTTCACCTTACCAACAAACACCTCCTTTGGCAACCGGAACGGCCCGTGTTCAGATGCTCACTTCGGTAAGCCAGAGGTCGTGCAGGTTGCAGAAACTCGTGGCGAATAGTTTCCCCTCTACCCCCGAGGGAAGCTCGAATACGGACGCGGCCTCCTCGTCTCCGGCGGTAAAGGTCTTCTCGCCTATGACCTCTCCCGCCTCGGTCACGAGCGTATGCCTGACGATGAAGTGCGGCTCGGTCATCGGGTGCTCGGTCTTTATGGTAAGCTTGCCTTCCTCGACACTCACCTTCGGGGCGTGGCTCCCGGCCTTGCCCTCCCACTTGCCCTGTGCAGCCTCGGTATAGACTATGCCCGACGGATAACAACTCATAACGCTCACCTCCTTTATTCCGTAAACTCTACACCCGGCATCCGGCCCTGTCAAGGGGGTAGCCTGAAAAGGACATAAGAGTGTGGGAGGGCGGGGCGGATTTCGGGCCGGGTAGCGACCCTGCAAAATTTTACTGCTTTGCCCCGGTGAAGTCAAGCTGTCCCGTCCGGCAGCGTTATCTGCCGCACGGTTGACGCCGAGACGAGCCGCATCAGGTGGTTTTCCCGTGCCTTCTTCCCGGTTTCGTGTTATCCTATCAGATTAGCCGTAGATAGACATACACATAAGGAGGAACCGTTGAAGCCAGAGGAGATCAGGAACATAGCCATAATAGCCCACGTCGACCACGGCAAGACCACGC
>JAZGJJ010000071.1 GCA_036482575.1 Thermodesulfobacteriota bacterium | reverse complement strand
CCTCGGGCCCCAGCTGCCGGCGCCGTAGGGGAATGGCACGAGCCCGCCGCCCTTTTCGGCATGCTCGATCGCCGGGGTCAGGAAGCTCCAGCTGAGGTCCACGTCGTCGTTCCTCACGAACAGCATCTTATCGCCGAGAACGGCGTCCAGGAGGACCCTCTCGTAGGCCGACAGCGTATGGCCCGTGTAGCCCTCTGTGTAGCGGAAGTCCATGGTGACGTTCCGGAGGCACATCTTCGAGCCGGGGCTCTTCGTGTGGAAGGTGAGCATCACCTTCTCCTCGGGCTGTATCCTCAGGACGAGCACGTTCGGCCCTATGCCCGATGGCAATATCCTATCGAACATCATGTGCGGCACCTCTTTGAACTGTATGAGGACCTCGGTCACCTGGCTGGCGAGCCTCTTGCCGGAGCGGAGATAGAACGGCACTCCGTTCCACCGCCAGTTGTCCACGTAGAGCTTCATAGCCGCGAAGGTCGGTGTGTTGGAGTCCGGGGCCACGCCGGGCTCCTCTGTGTAGCCCGCCACCTCGCCGCCCTCTATCTCCCCGGCCTCGTAGCGTCCCAGCACGAACCGGTCCGGGGTGGGCTCCAGCGGCCGGAGCGACCTGAGGAGCTTGACCCGCTCGTCCCTGACGCGCTCCGAGGCGAAAAGAGAAGGCGGCTCCATGGCCACGAGCGCCATCACCTGCAACATGTGGTTCTGGAACATGTCCCTCAGAATACCCGCCTCCTCGTAGTAGCCGGCCCGCTTCTCCACCCCGAGCGTCTCGGCCGCGGTAATCTGGACGTGGTCGATATACCGGCGGTTCCAGAGCGGCTCGAATATCGCGTTGGCGAACCGGAGCATCACTATGTTCTGGACGGTCTCCTTGCCGAGGTAATGGTCGATCCTGAACACCTGGTCTTCGGTGAAGTACTTGTGGACGAGGGCCAATAACTCCCTCGCGCTCGCCAAATCCCTTCCGAAGGGCTTTTCTATCACGACCTTTACTCCCGGATCGGCCGACATGCCCGAGGAGCCGAGGCAGGCAACGATCCACGCGTAGAGGGTGGGCGGGGTGGCGAGGTAGAAGAGCCTGTTGCCGCCCGTGCCGTACTCCTCCTCCCTTTCGCGCACGAACGAGGCGAGCGAGGCGTAAGCCTCGCTGTCGCCGTAGTCCATGGACCTGTAGTAAAGCCTCCCTGCGAACTCGGCCCAGCTCTTCCCGTCGAGGTCGCCGTACTTCTTTACGGCCTCCTCCATCGCGTGCCTGAAGGCCGCGTCGTCCATGGCGGTCCTTGCCGCCCCCACTACAAAGAACTTCTCCGAGAGGAAGCCGTCCTTGAAAAGCCGGTAGAGCGCGGGTATGAGCTTTCTCTTCGTCAGGTCGCCCGAGGCGCCGAAGATGACAAGACCCGCGGGGCCCGGCATCGGCTCATCACAAAACGTCTCGCCCATATCGACATGCTCGAACGCCGTCGTACCGGCTATATCTTCGTTATCTGCCATAACTATTTGTTTTCCTTTTTACTTTTTACTCCCCCCTCCCGGCCTCTTTACCGCGTGCCCGCCGAACTCCTTCCTGAGCGCGGCCAGCACCCTTTCGGCGAAAGGGTCTTCCTGGCGGGAACGGAAGCGGCGAAAGAGAGAGTGGGATATCCCCTGCAAGGGCACCCCCCTCCTTACCGCCTCCTCCACGGTCCAGCGGCCCTCGCCGGAGTCGTCCACGTATCCGCTGAGCTCGTCGAGCCCTCCGTCCTTTTCGAAGGCCGCCTCAAGAAGTTCGAGGAGCCACGATCTCACGACACTGCCCCTGTTCCAGAGGTGCGCCACCTTATCGAATTCTATCCCGTCACCGTAGGGGGAAAACTTCAGGAGCTCAAAACCCTCGGCGTACGCCTCCATCATGGCGTACTCTATGCCGTTATGCACCATCTTTATATAATGCCCCGCGCCCGTCGGGCCGCACCAGAGCAACCCCTCCGGAGGGGCGAGGGTCTTTAAGATAGGCTCGATGTGGTCGTAAACCTCCCTGTCCCCCCCGACCATGAGGCAGTAGCCCTCCTTAAGCCCCCATATCCCGCCGCTCACCCCGGCGTCGATGTAGTTTATGCCGTCCTTTCCGAGGCTCTCCGCGCGGCGGAGGTCGTCTTCGTAAAAGCTGTTGCCGCCGTCGATTACTATGTCCCCCTCGGAGAGCTCCCCCCTTATCTCCTCTATCGACCCGTCCACCGGCCCACCGGCCGGGACCATGAGCCAGACGACTCGGGGCGCGGGAAGCAAGGAGGCCAGCTCCTTGAGCGAACCGGCGCCGCGGGCGCCCTCCTCTTCGGCCTTCTTTACCTTGTCCGCGCTCCTGTTATAGACCGTCACCTCGTGTCCGCCGCCTATGAGCCTCCTTGTCATGTTCATGCCCATGCGGCCGAGCCCTACCATGCCTATATGCATAAAGTACCTCCTCTTAAAAAAGGTGTCATAAGCGCACCCATATTATAAGGCCAGGCCGTCCAGGACGGAGCCGACCTCTTCAAGCGCCTCCGGGGATACGGACTTGAGGTTAACGAGCGCCACGCTCCTACCCTTCGCCTCGAGTGCCTCGAGGTCGCCGAGGGCCTGAGAGAGCTCAAGGCCGGAGAACGTGTAGGGCCTGCCCGGTATGTCGAGGTCCTCGGCGGCGACGTGGGTAAAGATCAGGAAGACCCCGTTATTCCTGCCGCCCTTGTGGAGCTGGCCCGTGGAGTGCAGGTAGCGCGGACCGTAGCCGAACTGGGTGGCGGCCCCGGTCTTCCGGCCGAGCGCCCTTCGTATAGCGGAGAAAGCCCCGTCAAGCTCCACGTTATCCGGGTCCGCGTACGCGAGCATACACAGGTAGTTCCCGCCGGAGGCAAGCCCGAGGAAGCTCTTTAGCAACTCCAGCGGGTCATCCCTTTTTATCCCATCCATGGCGGAGAGCCTCTCGCGGGTCTTCTCTCCGAACGATAGCTCGAAGCTCTCCCCCTCCATAACCACATGCGGGACGGAAAGGGTTTTTCCGCCGGAGATGACCTCGAGGAGCCCCTTTGTCCTCTTCTTCGCCTCTTCCACGTCCGGCTGGTCAAAGGGGTTTATCCCGAGTATGCATCCCGCCGTGGCGGCGGCTATCTCCCACCTCAAGAACTCCCCGCCGAGGTCGTGGGGAGTTTCTATCGGCAGCGTTATAACCGGGTGGCCGGCGTCCTTCAGGCCGCCTGCGAGGGTTTTGAACTCGGAGACGTCCCCTACGACGACAAAGACCCTGTCGCTGCCGTACTTTCCGGGCTCCACCTCCGGCTCTCCGGCTATGGGCACCAGTCCCCTGCCCTGTTTGCCGGTGCTCTCGGCAAGGAGCTGCTCTATCCAGAGAGCGAAGGAGGAGAATTTTTTCGATATAAGGAAGGTGACCTTATCCCGGCCCACCATGGCGAAGGCACCCAGCGCCGCGCCGAGCCTGACGCCGGGGTTTTCGCCCGGAGAGACGGCGGGACCGCACTCCTCCCCCATCCAGGCCGCCGAGGCAAGAAGTTTTTTGATGTCGATACCGGCAAGGACCGCGGGCACGAGCCCGAAGTAGGAGAGCGCGGAGTAGCGCCCGCCTATGTCCGGGGGGTTCAGGAAGACCCGGCGGAACTTAAGCTCCTTCGAGAGCCCTTCGAGGTGGCTGCCGGGGTCGGTTATGGCGATAAAGTTCTTGCCGGGCTCCTTTTTTTTGACCGCCTTTACCTTTTCATAAAAGTATTCGAAAAAACTCAGGGGCTCGACCGTGGTGCCGGACTTGCTCGATACTATAAAGAGGGTCCTGGCCGGGTCCACCGAAGACTCTATCCCCCTCAAGGCCGCCGGGTCGGTCGAGTCGAGGACCCTGAGCTCGGGCCAGCCCCTCTTACGTCCGAAGACGGCGGCCAGGACCAGCGGGGCGAGGCTGGAGCCCCCCATGCCCAGAACCACTACGTGCCTGAAACCGGCTTTTTTTACGCTCGAGGCAAAGGCCTTGAGTTCCTTAACCTCCCGACCCATCCTCTCGGCCACGGTAAGCCAGCCGAGAGAGTTCTCTATTATCTCCCGGTCGTCCGGGATGTTCTTCCACAGCCCCGGGTCCCGTGCCCACAGCCTCCGGGTAAAACCCTTTATCTTGAGCACCTCTATGGCCAGGAAGAACTGAGAGGAAAGCTCGCCGAACGATAGTGCCTCGTTTTTTTTTACCACGCCGCTTTCCCCCTCTCCCCCCCCCCTTCCCCTCTTGCCGCCCGCGCCGGCCACGCCGGCCACGCCGGGATGGTCGTTAATACGATTTTTCGAACTGAACGGAAATCACCGTCGGGCCGGGGTCAGGTAGCCTCCCCCTGCCTCTTAAGGAGCGCCATGCCCTTTGAAACGATCTTATCTACCGTAAAGCCGAACTTCTCGAAGAGGAGCCCGGCCGGGGCCGAGGCCCCGAAACTCTCCATACTCAGGGTCCCGCCCTCTCCTCCAACGTAACGGTGCCAACCCTGGGCCGAGCCTGCCTCGACCGACACCCTCGCCTTTATCCCGGGCGGCAGGATCTCGGAGCGGTAGCTCTCGTCCTGGGCCTCGAAAAGTTCCCAACTCGGCATGCTGACGACCCTCGTCTTGATGCCCCTGTCCGTAAGCTCGCGGTGCGCCTCGGTAGCAAGGTGGACCTCCGAGCCCGTGGCGATTATTATAAGATCGGGCTCCCCTTCGGCGGGGTCCGCGACGACGTAGGCGCCGCGGGAGAGGCCGCCCGTGGAAGTGGAAAAAAACTCACCTCTATCCAGCGCGGGCAGCTTCTGCCTCGTAAGAGCGAGCGCCACGGGGCCCTCGGAACGGCCAAGCGCCG
>JAZGJJ010000070.1 GCA_036482575.1 Thermodesulfobacteriota bacterium | reverse complement strand
CTCTCGAAGGGTGAGCGTACCTAAAGCTCCGCCCCTCAGTCACAGCTCTCCCCGGCCCCGGCCCCCCAGACGACCTTTCCGCTCTTGACTATCTTTATATCGGTCCCGCAGACGGGCTTATCCGAGTTCCACCTGTTACCGACCGCGTAGACCACGGCGCCGGATTCGTTAACTATGGCGGTCCCGCCGGTGCCGGTAAAGACGTTGCCACCCGGGTCCGAGGCGGTACCCAGGTCCGGCTGGGCCTGACCCTTGATCTGAACGCCGTTGCCCCCCTGGACCTCGAACCTGTTGCCGCGAACGACGGGGCTGGCCTCATAGTGAAGGCTCAGCGCCCCGTGAACGTACGAGGCGTGGAATGAGTTGCCTTCTACGAGCGGGTTCCCGTACTGGACGGATATGGCGCGATAGCTGTTTCCGGAAAAGTTGTTCTCCTTAATAATGGCGTCGCCGTGGACGTTGTCTATGTACGAGCCCTCGATAAAGTCGTTCTTCCGTATGGTCGCGGTTCCCAGGCAATGCGTGTAAACCCCGTAGGCGCTCGTCTTGAAGACATTGCCCTCAACGAGCGGGTCGCCGCCGCCGTGCAGGGTAACACCACCGTAGCTGTCGGAAAAGTTGTTGTTCCTTATAGTAATGCCCGCGTCCGCGCTGTAGATGCCGAACCGTAAGAGCTTTTTATCGCCCGTCCTTATGGCCAGCCCCGAGACGGTCGTCCCCCCCGCCCCCCCCGCGCCTTTTATTGTCGCGTGGTAGTTCTTGTATGCCGGACCGCTGCCGATAATGACCGTCGGGACCGGCCCGCTGCCCTTGTTGGCCTCGTCGCCGACGAGCGTTACGCCCGGCGGAAGCTGGATGGGGAACTTTTCACCACGCTCGGCGTCGTAAATGCCCGGAGCGACCCATACCACCTCATCGGCCTTTACGGCCTTCATGGCGGCGGTAACGGTCCTGTAGGGCGTGCAGTCGCCGTCGGCAATCACGTCGTCGCCGTACCTCGCGGAGACGATTATGTCCGGGTCGAGGCCGGAGGGCGGGTCGGGCGCGGCGCACCTTATCTTGAGCGTCCTCATGACCCCGCACGAACTAAGGAGCGTCAAGAGCGTTAACCCCACGAAAAAAACGAGATACCCGTTATCTCTCCCTTTTCTTATATACATATCAAACCTCCTCCAGTTCATAGTCTTTCGTCCCGAGCCCCGCCTCTTCGCCGTAGTTAAGCTGCACCTCCCAGTCTATATCCGGATGCACCCCCCGAAACTTGTCTCCTCCGGGCTCGTGGCCCGCGCTTAGCGCCGTACCCTTATACCCCTCCTGCCTGTTGACGAGGTCCGCGCATGCCCGGTCCAGGGCTACGGGGTCAACCGAGGCCGCTATCCCGACGTCCGGCACTATAGGCGCGTCCGTATGTCCGTAGCAATCGCAGAGAGGGGAGACCTGCGTTATAAAGCTTACGTAGACGCACCTGCCGTCCTTGCCCTTAAGCGCCCCCTTCGCGTGCTCGACCATCTTCTCCTGCACCCCGGAGGCGTTCTCGTTCCACTGTACGTTTATCGTGCCCTCGGGGCAGACGGCTATGCAGTGGCTGCATCCGATGCAGAGCTTTTCGTCTATGACGGCCGCCTTGCCTATCTCTATGGCGTCCGCCGGGCAGATGAGCGCGCACTCGCCGCAGGCCGTACAACCGGTCTCATCCACGATAGGAGCGCAGTTGGAGTGCTGCGCGAGCTTCCCCTCCCTGCTCGCGCACCCCATGCCGACGTTCTTCAGAGCCCCGCCCATGCCCGTAAGCTCGTGGCACTTGAAGTGGGTGAGCACCACGAGCCCGCTTGCCTCGCATATCTCCTTTGCTATGCTTACTTCTTTCAGGTGCTTTCCGTTAACCTCGACGGCCTCCTTGCTCTCGCCCCGGAGGCCGTCCGCTATGACTACGGGCGCGGCCATTGCCGCGAAGCCGAAGCCGTTAAGTATCGCGCACTCGATGTGGGAGACCGTATTCGTCCTCCGGCCGACGTAAAGCGTATTCGTATCGGTAAGGAACGGCCTTGCGCCGGTCTCCTTAATACCGTCTATGACCTTCCTTACGAAGACCGGCCTTATGTAAGAGGTGTTGCCCTTTTCCCCGAAGTGGAGTTTTATTCCGACGAGCTGGCCCTTCGTGAACCTTTCACCTACGCCGACTTTTTCGAGAAGCTCGTCGAGCTTATCCAGGAGGTTCCGCTGCGAGTCGGCACGGAGGTCGGCCAGGTATACTTTCGGTTTCCCCACGGAACTAGATCTCTATTATAAGCGGTAGTATGACGGGCCTTCGTTCGAGTGCCTTGTTGAAGTAGCGCCTGAGACTCCTTCTGACCTCTTCGGTGACTTCGAGCGTATCGCTCCTGGCTTCGACGTTTATGTCCCCGAGCGTGGCGATTACCCTGTCCCTCGCGCCCTCTATAAGTTCGGGGCTCTCCTCTTCGTGCACGACGCCGCGCGTTACTATGTCCGGTCCGTAGACGAGCTCTCCGGTCTTTTCGTTAAGGACCACCACGGCCAGCACCATCCCGTCGCTGGCCAGGTGCCCCCTGTCCTTCAAGACCATGTCCCTTACGTCCCCCACGCCCTTGCCGTCGACGAAGACTTTTCCGGACTCGACCTTCCCTGTTATCCCGGCACTATCTTCGGTAAGTTCCACCACGTCGCCGTCTTCGGCTATTATCGTATTCTCTTCCGGCACGCAGACCTTTGTGGCCAGACGGCAGTGGCGGACCAGGTGGCGGTACTCGCCGTGGACGGGGATGAAGTAGCGGGGCCTTACCATGTTGAGCATAATCTTCAACTCCTCCTGGCTCGCGTGGCCCGAGACGTGTACCTCGGAGACCTTTTCGTATATCACGTCGGCCCCGCGGCGATAGAGGTGGTTCATCATGTTCGATATGGCCTTCTCGTGGCCGGGGATGAACTTCGACGAGAGGACCACCGTGTCGCCCTTCACTATCTTCAGCTGCTTGTGGTTGTCGAGCGCCATGCGGGTGAGCGCGCTCATGGGCTCGCCCTGGCTGCCGGTCGTTAAGAGCACCACCTTCCGGCGCCCCAGGCTGTCGACCTGCTTCATATCCGCTATAAGGCCGTCACGGATCCGGAGGTAGCCGAGCTCCCTCGCTATCCTCGTATTGTTGACCATGCTCCTGCCGTTAAGGATGACCTTCCTTCCGCTCTTGTCGGCCGTGTCCATGACCTGTTGGATGCGGTGGATGTTCGACGAGAAGGCGGCCACGATTATCCTGCCCTCCGCCTTGCTGAAGATATCCTCGAGGTTCTCGCCTATCTCCCTCTCCGAGAGGGTGTAGCCCTCCTTCTCGACGTTAGTGGAGTCAGAGAGGAGCGCCAGCACCCCTTTCTCGCCGTACTCGGAGAAGCGCGCGTAGTCCATGACCTCGCCATCGACCGGGGTCTGGTCCATCTTGAAGTCGCCCGTGTGGACCACGACGCCTACGGGCGTGGTTATGGCGAGCGCCACCCCGTCCACTATGGAGTGGCTTACGCGCATGAACTCTATGGAGAACGGGCCGATGGTAACGGTATCCCTGGGGCGAACGGTGTTGAAGGTGGTCTTCTTAAGGAGGTCGAACTCGGCAAGTTTCGATTCTATGAGGCCCCGGGTGAGTCTCGTCGCGTATATGGGCGCGTTTATCTCGCGCAGGACGAACGGAAGGGCGCCGATGTGGTCCTCGTGGCCGTGGGTTATGACGAACGCCTTTACTTTATCGCGGTTCTTCTTGAGGTAACTTACGTCCGGGATGACTATGTCTATCCCGAGCATGTAGTCCTCGGGGAACATGAGGCCGCAGTCGACGACGATGATGGAGTCGTCGTACTCGAACGCCATTATGTTCATCCCTATCTCGCCGAGCCCGCCGAGCGGGATTATCTTTAGCGGGGTTGTCACGGAATCGTCACGCCGGGCTTTACTTCCCGGAGCTTCTCCCGCATGAACTCTTTAAGCCTTTCGACCGTCTCTTCACTCCCGGCCTCGAACCTGAGGACCAGAACGGGCTGGGTGTTGCTGGCCCTGACGAGCGCCCACCCCTCGTCGAATATTACCCGGAGGCCGTCTATGGTAACGACGTCCTTTACAGGCAGATCTTCCGTCCCGTCCTTTACCACTCCACGGAGCTTTTCTATCACGCCGAACTTCTCCTCGTCCGGGCAGTCGACCCTTATCTCGGGCGTGGCGAAGGTCTTTGGCAGGTCCTTCAGGATGTCCGAGAATACGGCGCCCGGATCTTCCTTGAGCCGGGCGGCCATTATCTCGGCGAGGCGGCAGGTGGCGTAGACCGCGTCGTCGAAGCCGAAGTAGCGGTCCGCGAAAAATATATGGCCGCTCATCTCGCCTGCCATGGCGGCTCCGAGCTCCTTCATCCGGGCCTTTATGAGCGAGTGGCCGGTCTTCCACATGACGGCCTCTCCGCCGAGCCGTTCTATCCCGTCATACATGGTCTGCGAGCACTTTACCTCCCCGACTATCGTAGCGCCCGGCGTTTTCTTCAGTATGTCCCCGGCGAAGATGACCATCAGCTGGTCGCCCCAGACCATCGTCCCCCGCTCGTCCACAACCCCAATTCTGTCCGAGTCGCCGTCGTAGCCCACGCCGAAGTCGCAGCCCTCGTCTTTTACGACCCGGACAAGGGCCTGCATGTTCTCTTCGACCGTCGGGTCGGGGTGGTGGTTGGGGAAGCGGCCGTCCGGCTCGCAGAAAAGTTCGACCACCTCGCAGCCGAGCGCCCTCATGAGGCGCGGCGCCACGAGCCCCCCGGTGCCGTTCCCGGCGTCGAGCGCTACCTTGACCGGCCTCTTTAAATCCTTGCCGATGGAGAACTTTCCGGTGAGATAGTCGACGTACTTTGATATGATGTCGATCGTCTCGACCGAGCCCGATTTTTCCGCAGGACCGGGAAGCTCTCCCTTCATGACCTCCTTCAACTCCTGGATCTCCGCGCCGTGGATGGTCTCCTTGCCGACGCTCACCTTGAAACCGTTATACTCGGGCGGGTTGTGGCTCCCGGTTATCATTATCCCGCCGTCGAGGTCGAGGGTGTGGAGCGAGAAGTAGCTAAGCGGCGTGGGGCACTCGCCGAGGTCCACGCAGTCGAGCCCCGCCTTTGTAAGCCCCTTTACGAGCGCGTCCCTTATCTCACCGGAACTCAGCCTTACGTCCCGGCCGACGCTCACCTTAAGGGTCTGGTCCGGGCTCTTGCCGGTCTTCTCCCTCAGGTAGGCGGCGTAGGCCCGGCCGAGGAGCTCCGCCAGCCCCGGGGTCAGATCCTCGCCGAAGACCCCCCTTATGTCGTACTCACGAAATATCTTCTCTTTTATTTCCATGATTTCCATTATTGCGCGCTTCCTCCTTGCTTCAACTTTTTTGACGGGAGTTCGGGGAGTGAAGGAGGGGAGGGGGGTTCACCCCTTCCTGAGTTTCGAGAAAAAACCCTTCAGAAGCTCCCGGGCCTCGACCTCCCCCACGCCACTGGTGACCTTTATACGGTGGTTAAGACGCCTGTCGTCGGCCACCTTATATAACGACCCGCAGGCCCCGGCCTTCGGGTCCATGCAGGCGAATACCAGCCTCTCGACCCTCGCCTGGACCATCGCGCCCATGCACATAAGGCACGGCTCGAGCGTTACGTAGACCGTGCAGCCCGTAAGCCGCCAGGCGCCGAGCTTTTTGGCGGCCCTTTTAAGGGCTACTATCTCGGCATGCAGGGTCGGGTCCGCACCGGTCTCCTTCCGGTTGTAGCCCCGGGCGATGACCTCGCCGCCCTTGACCACGACCGCGCCCACGGGCACCTCGCCCCGCTTTTCGGCCTTCCGGGCCTCCTTAAGGGCCGAGGCCATAAAGAACTTATCATCCACGGCTTCACCCAAAACAACCCTTAAATTACAGTAATTACCGGGGGTTGTCAACTGCCTGCCACCCGTGCTAAATTAGGGCCATGGCGGAGTTGAAGGACTCGATCGAACATAGCGGCTTCAGGTACGAGTGGCTGGGGCAGTCGACCGTTAGGATAACCACGCCGGACGGCCTTATCGTCTACACCGACCCGGTGATGCTCGACCCCGACCCGCCGAAGGCCGACCTTATCGTCATAACGCACCACCACGTGGACCACTGCCTGCCCGAGTTCGTGCGCGCCATAAGGGGCGAGGAGACGCAACTCGCCTCTTTCCACGCGAGTTACATAAAGCACTGCGCCGAGGACATAAAGGGGGTCAGGACCGTCAAGATAGGGCAGACGGTGGAGCTAAAAGGGGTCCGGATAACCGGGGTGGAGGCCTACGCCGCGCGCGGCTTTCACACAAAGGGCGAGGGGTGCGGCTTTTTGATGGAGATCGAGGGGCAGAGGATCTACTTCTCCGGCGACACCGCACGCACGCCCGAGATGGGGAAGCTTAAGGACGTGGACGTGGCCATCGTCTCCATAGTCGACAACATCCACGCCATAGACACGGGTGAGATTGTGGAGGCGGTGAAGGAAATGAAGCCCGGACTATTCATCCCCGTACACTTCACCCCGCCGGACGCTGCGGACCCGGAGATAAAGGACGGCATGTTCGCCACCCAGGACCCGCGCTTCTTCACGCGCAAGGAAGACCCCGTGCGGCTGGTGAAATCCTTCGAGGGTACGGGGACGGAGGTGGGGCTCTTAAGGATGCTGG
>JAZGJJ010000069.1 GCA_036482575.1 Thermodesulfobacteriota bacterium | reverse complement strand
GAAGACGAATACAGGCGTCCTGTACTTCTCGGAGAGAGTGAACGCCCTTACGGTTTCGGAGAGTATCTCCTGGACCGAGGCCGGGGTAACGGTTATGACCGGGTGGTCTCCGTGCGTGCCCCACTTGGCCTGCATGACGTCGGACTGGCTGGGGCCTGTGGGGTAGCCCGTGGAAGGCCCGCCCCTCATGACGTTTATGACGACGCAGGGGACCTCGGCGAGACAGGCATAGCCGAGCCCCTCCTGCTTCAGCGAAAATCCCGGGCCGCTCGTGGCGGTAAGGCTCTTCAGCCCGGCCAGAGAGGCGCCCGTAACGGCCGCTATGGAGGCTATCTCGTCCTCCATCTGTATAAACTTGCCTCCCACCTTGGGGAGCCTTACCGAGAGGATCTCGGCCACCTCGGTCGAGGGGGTTATGGGATAGCCCGCGAAGAACTTGCAGCCCGCGTAGAGAGCCCCCTCGGCGCAGGCCTCGTTCCCCTGCATGAGCCTTTTCTTATTTTTCTTCTCAGCCATTATACACCCTCAATCGAAGACCTGTATGGCGAAGTCCGGGCACCGGAGGTCGCAGAGCTGGCACCGGGTGCACGCATCGAGGTCCTTTACGACCACCACGGGCCCCTTCATCTCAAGGACGTTGGTCGGGCAGAAGTCCACACAGATGGCGCAGCCCTTACAGAGCTTTTCGCTTATTACTATCCTGGGCAGCTTTTTCGCCGGTTCAGACACTGTTATTTCCCCTTAACCTTTTTGAGTTCGCAGCACAAGAAAAGAGAGTATATCACACCTTTTCGAGGAGTTCCATCACTGTTTTGCCGATTTCCGCCGGATTTTCCGTAACCCGCACCCCGGCCGAGGCAAGGGCCTCCATCTTCTCGGCGGCCGTGCCCTTGCCGCCGGCTATAATGGCCCCGGCGTGGCCCATGCGCTTGCCCGCAGGCGCGGTAACGCCCGCTATGTAGCCGACGACCGGCTTCTTGACGTGCTTCTTTATGTACTCGGCGGCCTCTTCCTCGTCCGTACCGCCTATCTCGCCTATCATGATGACGGCCTCGGTCTCCGGGTCGGCCTCGAACATCTCGATCACGTCGATGAAGTTCGTGCCGTTCACCGGGTCGCCGCCTATGCCCACACAAGTGGACTGGCCGAGCCCGAGTTTCGTAAGCTGGTCCACGGCCTCGTAGGTAAGGGTGCCACTCCTCGAAACCACGCCTATACTACCCCTTTTATGTATGTGCCCGGGCATGATGCCGATCTTGCATTCATCCGGGGTTATGACTCCTGGGCAGTTCGGACCTATGAGCCTCGACCCGCTCCCCGCCATAAACCTCCTCGCGCCGACCATATCCACGACCGGTATGCCCTCGGTTATGCAGATAACGAGCTCTATTCCGGCGTCCACGGCCTCCATTATCGCGTCGGCCGCGAACGGGGCGGGTACGTATATGACCGAGGCGTCAGCACCGGTCTTCTTGACGGCTTCGTCGACCGTATTGAAGACCGGTATGCCGTCCACCTTCTGGCCGCCCTTGCCGGGCGTTACCCCGCCGACCATCTTCGTGCCGTACTCGACCATCTGGCGGCTGTGGAAGGTGCCCTGCTCGCCGGTAATGCCCTGGCATATCACCTTGGTGTCTTTATTTACGAGTATGCTCATGGTTACTTCCCCCCCGCGGCGGCGACGACCTTTTCGGCGGCCTCGTCCATATTTTCGACCGGGATTATATCAAGGCCCGACCCCTTCAGTATCTCCCTGCCCTTCTCGGCGTTCGTGCCCTGGAGCCTCACGACGAGCGGGACCTTCAGCCCCACGTCGGTCGCGGCCTGCACTATGCCGTCGGCTATGATGTCGCACCTCATTATGCCGCCGAATATGTTGACGAGCACGGCCTTTACCTCGGGGGCGGAGGTCAGGAGCTTGAAGGCGACGGTTACCTGCTCCTTCGTGGCGCCTCCTCCCACGTCCAGGAAGTTGGCCGGGGCGCCCCCGAAGAGCTTTATTATGTCCATGGTGGACATGGCGAGCCCCGCGCCGTTGACCATGCACCCTATGTTCCCGTCAAGGGAGACGTAGTTCAGGTTGAAGCGCGCGGCCGCGACCTCCCGGGAGTCCTCCTCGTCCAGGTCGCGCATATCCTCTACATCCTTGTGGCGGTAGAGCGCGTTG
>JAZGJJ010000068.1 GCA_036482575.1 Thermodesulfobacteriota bacterium | reverse complement strand
AAAGGTTGAAGAGCCGTTGATTACGTAAGCGCGGCGCCCCGCTTAACTATACTTTTTCTCCATCGTCCTCTTTATAAGCTCCTTCAATGCGGGGTCTTCTATGGCCTCGGCGGTCCTGTCTATAAACGATCTCTCCTTTTCCGTGATCTCGTGCCGCGGCCGCAGCGGCGGCCGCCGCTGCGGTGAGGTTTTCTCCCGCAGCGGCTTCACCGTGCCCGGTTTGAACACGATCTCCGTGACCGCGGCCTCGCCGACGATCCGGTTAAGCTTCGACAGGATATCCTTCTTGTGGTAGCCGAGTTCGGTCATCCACGGCGAAGAGGCTACCGCGACGTGCAGCACCTTCCCCATGAGCCTTATGGGTGCGGTCTTTCCGGAGACGGTCCTGCCCACCGCCTCCGGCCACGCCAACTTGACCCGGTACTCCCTGAGCTTCGCGTTCAGTCCGAGGTGGCGGAAGGTCCGGTCGAGGACCGAGCCTATGTTGGAGGGTTTCTTGTGCCTTGGTCCGGGCATGGGGCGGCTACTTCCCGTGGTTCATCCTGCCGCCGATGAACTGGCCGAGCACGGCGCCCACGGCGATTACCGGTATGGCTTTGTAGGTGAAGCCCGAAATGCTTCTGAGGGCGAAGATGAAAGGTATGGGTATGTGGATGTAGAGGAACCACATAACCGAGAACTTTTTCGCACTGGCCCTCATATACCCGAAGGGCATGTTAAGGAGCAAGGCGGCCGCGGTTATAGCCGCGAGTATCATGACGGTGCTTTCCATAATAAACGGGGGTATGAGGGGTTTGGTATAAGTTCCTGTAAATCCCCGGGGTCTATGCCGGCGACGTGGCCGCTTTGAGGGTATGCTCCCTTATCTCGCCCCACCTCTGCTCGGGTATGCTGAAAAAGACCTCCACCGCCCACGGGTCGAACTGCGTGTCCCGGCACCTTATGAACTCGCTCTTGGCCACTTCGAAACCCCTGGCCTTCCTGTAGGGCCTGTCCGAGGTTATGGCATCGAGTGTGTCGGCTAGGGCGAAGAGCCTCGACCCTACCGGTATCGCCTCGCCTTTCAGTCCCTGCGGGTAGCCGGTGCCGTCGAACTTCTCCTGGTGGCTCAGGACTATGCGGGTAGCCCCTCCGAGGAACTTTATGCCCTCGAGCATCTTAAAGCCCGTATAGGGGTGTTTCTTCATCTCGACCCACTCTTCGTCGGTAAGCTTCCCCGGCTTGAGCAGTATGTTGTCCGTTACGCCTATCTTGCCGATGTCGTGCAGGAGGCTCCCCCTGCCGATGGTTACCAGTTCACTGTCGTCCACCCCGGCGGCCCTTGCCATCTCGAGCGTGTACTCCATCACCCTGTGGGAGTGGGCGTTGGTCTCGTGCTCCCTCGCGTCGAGTGCGTTCACGAGAGCCAGCAGGGTGCCGTCGTAGGTGTCCTCTATCTCGCGAAGGGCCTTCCTGAGCCTGTCGGCCTTTTCCCTCTCTTTGACGTAGGTGGTCCTTAGTTCCTCCGCGTAGAGAAGCGACTGGCGCTGGCTCAAGGCGAGGGCCGCGAGTTTCTCCTGGAGCTCTTTGGACTCCTCCTTCCTCTCGCGGTAGAGGTAGGAGATCTCGGTAGCATAGCGGAGCGTCTGCTCATGGCTGAGCCTGAGGTTTTCTTCGGGGGTCCTGTTGATGTGGGGCTTCTTCTTCACGCCTCCGTGCACCTTGAGCGATCAACCCGTCTTTTCCAGCACATCGGTTACCTTGTCCAGCAGGGCCGTTGGGCTGAAGGGCTTTATGAAGTAGTCGTCCGCTCCGACCTCGGTGCTTCTCTTCTTGTCCTCGTCCTGCCCGTAGGCGGTGAGTATGGTGATGTGCGCGGAGCTTGTAACGGGGTCCTCCCTGAGCCGCCTGCATACCTCGAAGCCGTCCATGCGCGGCATGCCTATGTCGAGGAATATAAGATCGGGCTTTTCCCTCCGGGCCACCTCGATCGCCTCGTCCCCGTTTTTAGCCTCGAATACTTCATAGGTGCCGATCCCTATGGTGGCGGATACGAGCGCTCTTATGTGGTCCTCGTCATCTACTATAAGTATCTTTTTCATTCATCCTCCTTAAGCGCGGCACTCCCCGCAAGGGGGAGGGTAAAGATGAAGGTGCTTCCCTTCCCCTCCTCGCTTTCCACCCATATTCTGCCGCCGTGTAGTTCAACGAAGGCCTTGCATACCGAGAGCCCTATGCCGCTGCCCTCTTCAAACCCCAGCCCCCTGTGGCTGTCCACCTTGTAGAAGGCCTCGAATACCTTTTCCCTGTCCTCGGCGGGTACGCCGACCCCTTCGTCCGTAACGCTTATAAGCAGTTCGTCCCCGGCCTGCGCCACCCGCACAACCACCTTGCCGCCGTCAGGGGAGTATTTTACGGCATTTTCCATCAGGTTTGCAACAATATTAAATATTTTTTCTCTGTCGGCATATACGGGGGGGAGGGGGGAGGCCGAGTCCACCTCTATATCGTGCTTCTCGTAGCGGTATATTAAGGGCTCCACTATCTCGCGGATAATGGCGTCCACGTCCAGGGGCTCTTTATTAAGAGAGACCCTGTTGGCGTCTATCCTCGAGAGTTCCAGCATCTCGCCTATGAACCTGTTCAGCCGTGTGGTCTCGGTGTGGATTACGGAGAGCCACTTCTTCCTGGTATCCTCGTCCACCGTCCTGGAGACGAGGAGGTCCACATACCCGTGGATGGAGGTCAGCGGGTTGCGCAGCTCGTGCGAGGCTATGGATATGAGCCGGCTCTTGAACCTGTTTACCTCCTCGAGCCTCTTCGTCTCCTCTTCCAGTCTGGTGACTTCTTCCAGGGACGTTACGTCCGTCATGACGAAAAGGAGCGCGGCCACCCCGCCGCTCTCATCGAGCCGGAGCGGTGTAGTGGTAATCCAGAAGGAACCCCCCATGACAGGGATATCCACTTTTAACCCGCGGGGCTCCTTCGTCTCCACGGTCTTGGTGACGAGGCTCCGGAGCCAGTCCCCTCCGAAGAGCTCGGAGCAGGACTTGCCGGTTATGTCCCGTATGTGGACGTTCAGCCTCCTTGAGGCGGCTTTGTTCGCCCTGAGTATCTTCGAGTCCGCGTCCGTTATGATCACTATCTCCCTCATGGCATCGAAGGTGCCTTCCCATTCCCCCTTGGCCCTCTCTACGTCCACGTATAGCGCGAGCCTCTCCATGGCCCCCACGGCCCCGGCCGCGAGTGTCTTCATGAGTTCCTCGTCCTCTCCCGTGAAGGGGGTCCCCCCGTCTTTGTCCGTCAGGTAGAAGAAGCCGAGGGAGTCGCCGTCTGAGCCTATAAGGGGGACCCCGAGGAACGTCTTCATGGGTGGGTGGTTGGGGGGAAAGCCGCACGAGTGCGGGTGTGAGCCGATGTCGTCCGTCCTTACGACCTTCTTCTCTTCCACAACGAACCCGAGCAGCCCCTTTCCCCGGGGCATGCGTCCGATATTTTCTATTACGGCTTCCGAGAACCCCCTGGGGCTGAACTCCTTCAAGTTGCCGTCTTTGTCTACGACACCGGTGGCCCCGTACCTCGCCCCGGTTATACTCATGGCGTGCTCGAGGAGGTGGGGCAGGATCCTGGCGGTGGAAGGCTCCGCGTACAACCCCTGGAGCGCATGGTATGCAACCTCCATGTTCCTTGTCTTCTCCGCGACCTTCTCTTCGAGGTCCGCCGACGTCTTTACAAGAACGTACTCCGAGACGGTGTTCTTTGCCAGGACCACCGCCGACCAGATAAATAAACAGATGGCCGGAAGGTATAAGAGGTGGTGATACGGCTGATACAGTATCTCCACCGGTATGGAGGCGACGACGAAGCCGAGGGAGAAGAGCGCGAGCATCCAGGCCCTGTAGAGTCCCCTGTAGGCCTCCTCGATGAGCCTGAGCCTTACAAAAAAGAGTATGGGCAGGAGCCCGCAGGTGCCCAGGAGTATAATGATAAGCGTTCCAAGGGAGAATAGCTTGTCGAGCGGCATCAGTCTCTCCTGAGTATTTTTCTTCCGAGATGCAGGGTAATGCAGAGAGAGGTCAAGAGCAGTAAGACCAGGACCGCGTGTATGGCCGTCTCCAGCGTATACACCCAGGGGTAGGGTTCGAAGAACACCGTAAACGTCTCAAGGGTGTGCTCCGCGACGAATACGAGGTAGAGCGCGATGCCGCTGTAGATGCCCGCCTTGAAGAGCCCGATGTTCTCGTTAAACCTCTTGAAACCCTCTTTGCTCAAAAGTTTTTCCTTCCACCGTACGCTCATGAAGGTTACCGTGAAAAAGAGCAGGAGGGCCGCGACGGCCAATATGAGTATTAGGGTGTCGGCGAGGTGCATGGCTACTCTGAGTTAGTAGTGGCTCGGATACGGCTCGTGGCGGACTCCCCTTACGGGTAGTCGGTCCACCGGAAGAGCCTTCCGGGAACTGCCCCCGGGCGGTCATGCCGCAATCTGCGTGCAACACCCTGAGGCATGTCCTGAGCCTGCCGAAGGGGTGTTGCAATTTCATGACGTTCGCCGGGGCACGGGATACCAGTTCTGTATCGGGCCTCGTATGGCGTTAACCGTGCGGCAACACTAAAATACCTTAATATTAATTGGTTGTCAAACCACTTTGCTATAATTCAGGTCTTATAATTAGCTTGACACAAAAATCGGATTTTTTATATAATATGAATTGACAATTTTTGTCACCATCCCCCGACAATGAACCAAACGGAGATTAAGATTATATGGCTGAGAGAATAGGTGAGCTTCTGGTAAAGGATGGGCTCATAACCCAGGAGCAGCTTGAGAAGGCGCTTGATGAGCAGAAGATGGGCGGCGGCAAGCTAGGCGCCAACCTTATAACGCTCGGTTTCATAAGCGATAAAGACCTGACCGAGTTCCTGGGCAAGCAGTACGGCATAGGCACGGTCGAGATCGTTTCCGAGGAGTTGGACGCGGAGGTCGCCAAGCTTATCCCCGAGGACGTTGCCAAGAAGTACAAGGTCCTGCCCATAAGCAGGGAGGGCGCCACGCTGGTCCTGGCAATGGCGGACCCTTCCAACATCTTCGCCATAGACGACATAAAGTTCCTGACCGGATATAACGTGGAGTCGGTCGTGGCCTCCGAGGAGGGTATAAAGGCGGCGATAGAGGGGCTCTACGAGGAGGCGGAGGAGGAGATGGAGCTCGGGGACGTCCTGACCGAGTTCGACGACGAGGATATGGAGATAGTCCAGGACGAGGAGGAGGTCGACCTCGGCGACCTTAAGAAGGCGGTCGAGGACGCTCCGGTCGTCAAGCTCGTGAACCTCATCCTCACCGACGCAATAAAAAAGAATACGAGCGACATACATATAGAGCCCTACGAGAAGTCCTTCCGGGTGAGGTACCGTATCGACGGCGTGCTCCAGGAGGTTATGAAGCCCCCACTGAAGCTGAAGAACGCCATCGTCTCCAGGATAAAGATAATGAGCCAACTCGACATAGCCGAGAGGCGGCTCCCCCAGGACGGCAGGATAAAACTTAAACTTGGCAAGGGCAAGGAGATGGACTACAGGGTCTCCGTGCTCCCGACACTCTTCGGCGAGAAGGTCGTCTTGAGGCTCCTGGACAAGAGCAACCTGCAGCTGGACATGACCAAGCTCGGCTTCGAGCGGAAAGCACTCGACGACTTCCAGGAGTGCATCCACAAGCCCTGGGGGATAGTGCTCGTCACCGGCCCCACCGGGAGCGGTAAGACCACAACCCTTTACTCGGCCCTTTCCGACTTGAATAAGATAAGCGAGAACATCTCCACGGCCGAGGACCCGGTCGAGTTCAACCTGATGGGCATAAACCAGGTGCAGATGCACGAGGACATAGGGCTCACCTTCGCCGCGGCTTTGAGGAGCTTCCTCAGGCAGGACCCCGACATAATAATGGTCGGTGAGATAAGGGACTACGAGACGGGGGAGATAGCCGTTAAGGCGGCATTGACCGGCCACCTTGTGCTCTCGACGCTGCACACGAACGACGCGCCCTCGACCGTGAGCAGGCTGCTCAATATGGGCATAGAGCCGTTTCTCATCTCTTCGGCCTGTAACGTGATCATCGCCCAGAGGCTCGCGAGGAAGGTTTGCTCCGAGTGCGCCGAGGAGGTCGAGATACCCGATCATGTATTCGTAGACCTCGGCCTCTCCGCGGGTGATTCAAAGGGGATCACGGAGCAGAAGGGCAAGGGCTGCGCCGTGTGCGGCGGGACCGGCTACAAGGGAAGGATAGCGCTTTACGAGGTAATGCCTTTTACCGAGAGGATAAAGGATATGGTGCTCAACGGAGCCTCCACCGCCGAGCTCAAGAGGACCATGATAAAGGACGGGGTGAACAGTTTGAGGATGAGCGGCATTAACAAGGTTAAAGAGGGCGTGACCACGGTCGAGGAGATTCTGAGGGTCACGATGGCGGATTAGCCGCCGACCGGGGCTAAACGGCTTATAAAGGGAGAGGAGATGCTGTTATGGCTGTAGAGGGCGGCTCACAGGCCGGGGGCGCGCAAAAGGCGACCCTGCAGGATCTGCTTAAGAGTATGATAGAGAAGGGGGCCTCGGACCTTCACGTGTCCGCGGGCTCTCCTCCGAGGGTGAGGGTGCGGGGCAAGCTCTCTCCCATGGCCAACGTGCCGGTCATGTCGGGGACCGATACGCGGCAGATGACCTATTCGATACTGACCGACATCCAGAAGCACGCCTTCGAAGAGGAGAACGAACTGGACTTCTCTTTCGGCATCAAGGGGCTCAGCCGTTTCAGGGGCAACCTCTTTGTCCAGAGGGGGACGGTGGCCGGGGTCTTCAGGGCCATACCCTTCGAGATAAAGACGTTTGCCGATCTCGGTCTCCCGCCTATAGTGGAGGAGCTCTCCAATAAACCGCGCGGCCTGGTGCTCGTTACCGGCCCCACCGGGAGCGGCAAGACGACGACCCTCTACTCCGCTCTCGCCGATCTTAACAAGACGAGCGAGAACATATCCACTGCCGAGGACCCGGTCGAGTTCAACCTTATGGGCATAAACCAGGTCCAGATGCACGAGGACATCGGGCTGAACTTCGCCGCGGCCCTGAGGAGTTTTCTAAGGCAAGACCCGGATATAATAATGGTC
>JAZGJJ010000067.1 GCA_036482575.1 Thermodesulfobacteriota bacterium | reverse complement strand
GAGGCAAAATGTGCGGCCAACGAAGTATGCCGGACAAATCGCCGGTTTGCCCCCCCGCCTTGACCAAAGCCTCCGACAAGGGTACTACTATAGCATCATGAAAAACCCTGAAAACTATGACCGCGGCACAAGCCTGATCGAGATCCTGCTCGTCGCGGGCTATCTGGCCATAGTCATAGCGTCGTCGGCCTACGGGGCTCGGACGCACGGCTGGCCGGGCCTCGCCATAGGCTTCGTACTGGGTATCGCCGTGCCGGTGGCCTTTGTCTCGCTCCTGGTCTGGCTCGAGAAGTGGCTCTGGGTCGGAGTGCCCTACCTCCCGGTATGCAGGAACGGCACGTGCCGCCTGAATGACTATGACATCGTTCCCCACCACGGCGACCTCACCTACGTCTGCCCCTGCGGCCTCCGGTTCAGGAAAAAAGGGCGGCAGTTCCTTGAGGTAGCCGACGACGGCCCGGAAAGACCCTACCTTATATGGCGGCCGTTTCGCGGGTGGTTCCCGGAAGAGTAGACCGGCCGCCAAATTGTTCGTCAGGCCCTTAGGCAGGCTCAGGACAGGCTCCCTTCGACAAGCTCAGGATGAACGGGGTTTTAAAATTGCTGTCCGTCACGGACCGCCGGTTTGGCCCGAAACCCCTTGACTTTCCCCCCAAAAAACCATATCTTCATTTGCTAACACAATGGACGGACACCTTATAATAGCGCTCGCCGTTTTCATCGGCGTCTACGCCCTCCTCATATGGGAGAAGGTCGACAGGGCCGTGGTCTCCATGCTCGGCGCCGGGCTCCTTATCTTCCTCGGCGTCATAACCCAGGAGAGCGCCATACACGGCATAGACTTCAACACCATCGGGCTCCTCATCGGCATGATGGCCATAGTCTCCATATGCCAGAAGACCGGCATGTTCCAGTACGTCGCCATAAAGTCGGCCAAGCTCGCCAAGGGCGACCCGTGGCTCATACTCCTCTACCTCTCCATCGTTACGGCCGTGCTCTCCGCGCTCCTCGATAACGTCACCACCGTACTCCTCATCGCGCCCATAACGCTCCTTATCTGCGACGAGCTCAAGACAAACCCCTACCCCTTCCTCTTCTCGCAGATAATGGCCTCGAACATAGGAGGCGCGGCAACACTCATAGGCGACCCGCCGAACATAATGATAGGGAGCGCCAAGGGGCTCAGCTTCATGGCCTTCGTCACGAACGTCGGCGTCATAATGCCGCTGGTCATGCTCGTTACCTTTATAATATTGAAACTCATCTACGGCAAAGAGCTCACGGTGGCTCAGGAGTACAGGGACAGGATCATGCAGTTCCGCGAGTCCGAGGCCATCCAGGACCCCGTGCTCCTCGTAAAATGCCTCCTGGTGCTCGGCGCGGTCATAACCGGCTTCGTGCTCCAGGACCGGATACACGTTGAGCCGGCTACGACCGCGCTCTTCGGCGCGGCCTTCCTGATGCTGATAAACAGGGAGGACCTGCACCACGTGATGGGCAAGGTCGAGTGGACGACCATATTCTTCTTCATAGGGCTCTTCGTCGTGGTGCACGGGCTGGTGGAGGTCGGCTTCATCGGAACTCTCGCCAAGAAGGCGCTCGCGCTGACGGGCGGGGATATAGCGACGGCCACCTACCTGGTCCTCTGGATCTCGGCCGTGGCCTCGGCTCTCGTCGATAACATCCCGTTCGTCGCCACCATGATACCTCTCATAGACGACATGGCCCCGGCGCTCGGCGGCGAAGAGGCCATTATGCCGCTCTGGTGGGCGCTCTCGATCGGGGCGTGCCTCGGCGGGAACGGCTCGATAATCGGCGCCTCGGCAAACGTCATAGTAGCGGGCTTCGCCGCCCGGAGCGGACACCCCATAGGGTTCTTCAAGTTCATGAAGCTCGCCTTCCCGCTCATGATAATGAGTATCGCCATCTCCACGGTCTATATGTATCTCAGGTACCTGTAGGTGCTACCGCACGGTTAATGTCATAAGTGGCCCTATTACAACCCTCATGCCGTGTACCCTGAACGGCCGTCATGAATTTAAACACCATCATGGTGTCGATAATATAGGGTATTAATCGAAGGCTCTTATCTGCTATAATAACCACTTACCGGGGAGGACCACATGATAGCAGCCAACATAATGAATACCGAGGTCGTAACGCTCGGACCCGAGGCAACGCTCGGCGAGGGGATAAAGCTCCTTACAGAGAAGGGTATCAGCAAGCTCCCCATAGTGGACGGGGAAAGGCGGGTGCTGGGCCTCATAACCCCCCGGATACTCATGAAGGCCGTACTGCCGAAGTACATAACAAGCGGCTTCCTGAAGGACGTCAAGTTCGCACCCGAGCCCAAAGAGTTCATAGAGAAGTTCGAGGGGCTGACCGCGAAAAAATTAAGCGAGTTCCTCGATATGGGGGCCGACGGGGTCTGCTCCATAAGCCCGGAGACCTCGACAATGGAGATAGCGGCCATCTGCGTAAACGCGGAAAAGCCCGTGGAGTGCATAATGGTCGTGGACGACGAAAAGAGGCTCCTCGGGATAATATCCCCCTGGGACTTTCTGAAGAGACTGTGGGAATACGTAGAGAAGAAAAACGGCTGAGAGACATAGGGGTATACGTCCACATCCCATTTTGCGCCAGAAAGTGCCCCTACTGCGACTTCAACTCCGTAGAGAGCCCCTCCCCTCCCGAGCGTAAATACTCGGAGTGCGTCCTCAGGGAACTATCTCAACTAATTGAAAAAGAAGGGCTTTCCGGCGCGGGATTGGAATCCGTATATCTCGGCGGCGGCACGCCCTCGCTCTTCTCGGCGGGCGCGGTAGCGCGCCTCATTAGCGGCATAACCGGCCGCTTCACCCCCTTTGAAGATATCGAGGTAACGCTCGAGGCCAACCCGGATACGGTAACCGAAGAAAAACTCGCCGGTTTCCGCTCGGCCGGGGTGACGAGGCTCAGCCTCGGCGTCCAGTCGCTTAACGACCGAGAGCTCGAAGCGCTCGGCAGGAGCCACGACGCGCGGGCGGCCAAAGAGGCTTTTGACTCGGCAAGGCGGGCGGGCTTTGAAAACGTGGGGGTGGATCTCATCTTCGGCGTCCCGGGCCAGGACCAGAAGAGCTGGGAGGCGACCCTTACCGAGGTAATAGAGATGCGGCCGGAGCATCTCTCCATATACGGCCTTACCCTTGAGGAAGGCACGCCCATGCACGAGGCCCGCACGAGCGGAAAGATAAAACTCCCGGCCGACGACGAGACAACGGAGATGTACCGGTCCGCCATCGGGCTGCTTAAAGCTGCGGGCTACGACCACTACGAGATATCCAACTTCTCCCTTCCCGGCCTCTCAAGCAGGCACAACATGCGTTACTGGCAGGGCGGCGACTACCTGGGGCTCGGCGCGGGGGCGCACTCCTACCTCGACCGCCCGGGATGGGGCCGCCGGTGGTGGAACGAACGGAAGATCGAGAGGTACATGGCGCGGGTGGAAGAGACCGGCTCGCCAGAGGCAGGCGGGGAGGAGCTTAAAAAAGAGGAGGCCGCGGCCGAGAGCATGATGCTCGGGCTCAGGACCTCCGTCGGGGTGAACGCCGCCGCCTTCACCGACCGCTTCGGCTTCCCCCCGCACCGGGCGCTGGACTTCGAAAGGTTCGAAAAAGAGGGGTTAATACGCTACGAGGGTAAGGGTAAAAACCTCTCGCTAACCGAAAAGGGGATGCTCTTCTCAAACGAGCTGTTCCTGTCGGCGGTAGAGCGGGCATGCGGATAATGCGGCTTAAACATTGCTCTTTCCTTGACAGGGCTTCTTACCATTGGTATCTTGTGAAGTTATGAAGGAAAACCTCTCGACACGCTCCATGGCCGTCCTGCTTTCGGTCATACAGGACTACATACTCAAGGCCGAGCCGGTGAGCTCGAAGGCCGTGGCAACGAACTATTCTATCGGGGTAAGCCCGGCCACCGTACGGAACACCATGGCCGAACTCGAAGCGGCGGGCTACCTCGTCCAGCCGCACACCTCGGCCGGCAGGATACCCAGTGAAAAGGGTTTCCGCCTCTACGTGGACAACCTCTTGAAGCTCGAAGAGCCGCTCGAAGCCCAGAAGGCGCTGATAAGGGAGAACTGCACCGTACCGGTCGCCACCGGGAACATCATGAGGGCCGCGGGCAAGACACTCTCCGCACTTACCTACTGCGCGGGGCTCGTAATCGCGGCGGGCCCGGCCGCCATAGCGGTAAGGGAGATCCGCTTCCTCCGCGTGGACAGCACGCACATAATGGTCGTCATGGTCTCGGTCGAAGGGCTGGTGCGCACCGGTGTCGTAAGGGCCGGCGAGGAGACGGAACGGCTCGACCTCGACCGGGCCTCCAACTACCTTAACTCGTTCGCTGCGGGGTTGAGCCTCACGGCGCTAAGGACGCGGGTCCTGGAGGAGATGCGGAGCGAGAAGAACCTCTACGACGAGCTCATGGCCAATACGCTCCGCCTGGCCGAGATGGCCTTCGCCGAGATGGCCGCAGACCCGTTAAGCGACCTCTACGTGGAGGGTACGGCGAACATACTGGACCAGCCCGAGTTCGCCGAGGACATAGCGAGGATGAAGCAGGTCTTCAACGCGTTCGAGGAGAAGAGCCTCCTCCTGAAGATACTCGACAGGAGCATGGAAGAGGGCCGGGTGCATATATGCCTCGGCTCGGAGAGCAACGTCAAGGAGTTCGAAGGGCTCGGCTTCGTCGTGGCCCCGTACGGCAAAGAAGGAGAGACGCTCGGCACGCTCGGGGTCATAGGCCCCCTCAGGATGAACTACTCGAAGATCATCCCGCTTGTCGACTATACCGCGGGGCTCTTCGGCCGGATTATTTAAAGGGCCCGGTAGAACCCCGGCCCTTACACCTATAAAAAGAGGTACTTAATGGACGAACGGGAAGAAACGAACGTAGAGCGGGAAGGCGAAGAGGCGGAAGCGGGAATGGAAGCGGAAACGGAAAAGGAAAAAGCCGCCGGGGAGGCAACGGACGTGGAGCGCCTCAAGGAGGCCCTCGACTCCGCTGAGAAAGACGCCGCCGGGGCCCACGAAAAGTTCCTGAGGAAGTGCGCCGACCTGGAAAACTACAAGAAAAGGGTTGAAAAGGAGAAGGCCTACCTGATGGCCTTCGCAAACGAAAAGCTCATGGAAGGAATACTCCCGGCGCTTGACAACCTGGAGCGGGCGCTCGGGCACGCGGATGACGAAAGCGGGATCGAGGGGCTAAAAGAAGGCGTGGACCTCACGCTCTCCCAGATGCACTCCACGCTCGAAAAGTTCGGCCTGAAGGAGATAAAGGCCGTAAACGAACGGTTCGACCCGACGAGGCACGAGGCCTT
>JAZGJJ010000066.1 GCA_036482575.1 Thermodesulfobacteriota bacterium | reverse complement strand
GCGGGAGGCGGCGGCTGAAGAGGGCGGCGAGGTAAGGGTCGCGACCAGGATGGTCACCGACTTCCACCTGGTCGAGGAGGGCTCCAGGCAGGCTAAGCTCGTGGCGGTGCGCATAAAGGACAACGGGTGCGGCATACCTCCGGAGAACATCGAGAGGATATTCACCCCGTTCTTCACGACCAAGCCCGGAGGCAGCGGGCTCGGCATGGCGATATCATACAGGATAATAAAGGAGCACGGCGGGTTCTTGAAGATACGGTCCGCGCCGGGGGACGGGACCGAGGTAGAGGTCTACCTGCCGGCGGCTGAAAGGAGTGGAGGCTGAGATGAGCGGGGAAAAGATACTCGTTGCCGACGACGACAAGAGCATCATCTGGGTGCTCGAGAAGTTTTTCGTCGAGAAGGGTCTCAAGCCGGTAACCGCCGGGAACGGCGCGGCCGCGGCCGAGGTGCTGAAGCGGGGAGAGGTGAGGCTGGCCCTGCTCGACATAAACATGCCCGGGAAGGACGGGCTCGGGGTGCTCAGGGAAACGAAGGACGCGGGGAGCACGGTCCCGGTAATAATAATGACCGCGGACGACACCATGACCAACACGATCGAGGCCATGAAGAGCGGCGCCTTCGACTACATAACCAAACCGCTCGACCTGGACGAGCTCGACATAATTATCGATAAAGCGATCGAGAACCTCCGGCTCCGCGAGGAACTCTCATCGCTGAAGGAGAGGGTAAAGGAAAGGTGGGCCGACGAGACCACGTTCGTCGGCAGGGCAAAGCCGGTGCAAAAAGTCTTCAAGGCCCTGGGCAAGGTAGCCCCCACCGACGTCACCCTCCTCATCCTCGGAGAGAGCGGCACGGGCAAGGAACTCGTCGCCAAGCTCATCCACTCGAACAGCCCGAGAAGCGGCGGCCCGTTCGTCGCCGTGAACTCGGCGGCCGTCCCGAGGGAGCTTATGGAGAGCGAACTCTTCGGCTTCGAAAAGGGCGCGTTCACCGGCGCGGTGGAGGGGAAGAAGGGAAAGTTCGAACTCGCCGAAGGGGGCACGCTCTTCCTCGACGAGGTCGGGGATATGGCGCTCGAACTTCAGGCGAGGCTGCTCCGCGCCATACAGGAGAGGGAGTTCTACAGGGTCGGCGGCAAGGAGCCGGTAAAGGTGGACGTGAGGATAATAACCGCCACCAACCAGGATCTCGAAAAGGCCGTGGAGGAAAAAAAGTTCCGCGAAGACCTCCTCTACAGGCTGAACGTCGTGACACTCACTCTCCCGCCGCTCCGCGACAGGAAGGGGGACGTAACGCTCCTCGCCGAATACTTCCTCGATAGGTTCGCGGGCGAGATGGGCGCCGAACGGAGGGAGCTATCCCCCGGCGCGATAGAGGAGATGGAGGGCTACGCGTGGCCCGGCAACGTAAGGGAGCTTGAAAACGTCCTCAGGAGGGCCGTGCTCCTCTCCCCGAACATAGTCCTTAGCCGCGACGACGTCGCGCTCCCCCGCAGGGGCGGCAAGCGCGAGTCCATAGAGGACATCATCACTAAAAAACTCGAACCCTTCATAGAGAAGACCGCCGCCGGGGGAAGGCAGGAGCTCTACGCCTCGCTCATGCCCTTTATGGAGAGGCCGCTCATAAGGCTCGTCCTTAGAAAGACCGCCCACAACCAGGTGCGCGCCGCCGAGCTGCTGGGCATAAACAGGAACACGCTCAGGAAAAAGATAAAGGAGCTCAAGATAAGCCCCAGGGAAAAGAAGATGTGACCGCCTATGGCCGGACGGAAGAGAAAGGACAGCGCAAAACTCATCTGGAGCTCGAAGGGTAAGGCGGAAACCCCGCCCAAGGGCCGGACCCTCGACGCGGTGGAGGAGGTCTTCCCCGGTGGCGGCCCCTCCCCTCCCCTCGCCCCCCTCCCCCCCTTCCCGGTTGGCCGGGCCGCTTCGAACCGTCTCGTCCACGGCGACAACCTACACGTGATGGAGGCCCTTATAAAAGAAGGGCTCAAGGGGAAGGTAAAACTTATCTACATAGACCCGCCCTTCGCCTCGGAGGCCGACTACAAGCTCAAGGTAAGACTGAGTAACGACGCCGGGACCATGAAGCGCACCGCTTACAGCGACAGGTGGAGCGGGGGCGTGGACTCATACCTCGACATGCTCCACCCGAGGCTCATCCTGATGAGGGAGCTCCTTTCCGACGACGGGACCATATTCCTCCACTGCGACTGGCGGGCGAACTCGTATATAAAGGTCCTCATGGACGAGATCTTCGGCCGGGAAAAGTTCCTTAACGAGATCGTATGGAGCTACGGAGGCAGGGGGGCCAAAGCGGTCTCCGGCCAGTTCCCCAGAAACCACGACACCATCCTGGTCTACGGCCGGGGACCGGGGGCGGGGCTCAGGAAGGTCTACGGCGAAAGGAGCGTACCCTCGAACGAGGCCGGGCGTTACGGCTTCAGGCTCGACAAGGACGGGCGTTTCTTCAAGACCGCGCCCAGGGGCGACTACACCGACGAGAGCATAAAAAGGCTCGAGAAAGAGGGACGGGTCTACAGGACAAATAGCGGCAACATAAGGATAAAATATTTTCTCGAAAAAAGGGGCTCAAGGATAATCGAAAAAAAACTCATCGGCGACGTCTGGGACGACATACCGGACGCCATGCACAGCCCCGTTGCTGAGAGGACCGGCTTTACCACCCAGAAGCCCGAAGCGCTTTTAAGGCGTATTATCGAGTCGGCCACGGCCAGCGGCGACCTTGTCTGCGACTTCTTCTCCGGGGCGGGCACCACGGGCTCGGTCGCCGAAAAGCTCGGCAGGAGGTGGATCATGTGCGAGAGCGGCCGGACCGGGGTCCAGGTAGCGCGCCGCCGCCTTATCGAAAACAACGCCGCCCCGTTCCTTATAGAAGGGGTCAGGGACCCCCGGGTCGGGGACCCGGGGGTCGGGGCCGCCAAGGCAGGGACGCGGAAGAAAAAGGAAGCGGCGTGCCTTAGCGTCAAGAAGCCCGTAATAAAGAAACTCAAGAACGGCAAGGTCGAGCTCTCGCTCGAACTCAAGGGTTACAGCCTTAACGGCCCGCCGCCCAGTCCGGCCGAGGGCGCTCCGGAGGAAAAGTTCCCCGCGGTTATCGACTCGTGGTCCGTGGACTGGGACTTTAAAGGCAGGGCCTTCGGCGGGGCCTTAGGCAAGGCCTTCAGGGGCACATGGCACTCGCTCCGGCAAAACGGGAAGGAGCTAAAGGCCGTCGAGAAAAAGGCACGGGCCGTGCTCGAAAAAAGACCGAAGAGGATAGCGGTCCGTGCCGTGGACGTATTCGGGAACGAGACCGAAGAAGTGGTCGACATATAAAGCCGCGAAAAGGGAGATGAGAGTGGTGGAGAGTTCAGATACGAGGAAAGACGGCCTTCCCCCGGCCCCGTTTATCGTCGGTGCGCCGCGCTCGGGCACGACACTCTTGAGGCTCATGCTCGACGCCCACCCGGAGATCTCCATCCCCCCGGAGACCCACTTCATTCCGGACCTTCTGCCCCTTGAGAGAGGCAGGAAGTTTTTTATCCGCAACCGCTTCTACAAGACCGTGGTGGGGTCGAGAAGGTGGAAGGACTTCCACATCGACCCGAAAGAATTCCGTAAGGCACTTAAGGCCATAAGACCCTTCAACCTACCCGACGGCTTGAGGTGTTTCTACGAGATATATATCTCGCGCTTCGACAAGCCCCGCTGGGGCGACAAGACGCCGGCATACATATCATATATGACCGATATACAGGAGGTCGTGCCCGAAGCGCGCTTCATCCATATCATAAGGGACGGCCGCGACGTGGCGCTTTCGCTGGAAGGGTTCCGTTGGGGGACCACCAGGGGTGTCAGCGTACGGGCTAATCAGTGGTTACGTAATGTCGGCGAGGGGCGGCGGCAGGCGGGCTCCTGCCGCCACTATATGGAGGTACGCTACGAGGAGCTCGTAACGGACACAACGGCCGTCCTGGAGAAAATATGCGAATTCATCGAGCTCCCCTACTCGCCCGAGATGGAGAACTATCACGCCTCGGCCGAGAAGCGGCTCGACGAGTTCGGGGACATACACCGCAGTAGCGGAAGGGTCACGGCAAAAAAGGAAGACCGTCTGGCGATTCACCGCCTTACCTCCTCCCCGCCAGACCCCTCACGCATAGGGGCATGGAAGAAGGAAATGAGCGAGGAAGACAGGCGGAGCTTCGAGGCGGTCGCGGGCGAGATGCTCCGGGACCTCGGATACGAGACATGAGCCCGCCGACCCGCCCTGCGGCACCGGCGGCAAGAGAAGAGAGGAGCTTAACGTGATGCGTGTCGTAGCTTTGCTTGCCATAAGGAACGAGGAGCTATACATCGAGCGCTGCCTCCAGCACCTCCGCTCCCAGGGTATCGAGACCTGCGTCATAGACAACGGCTCCACGGACCGTAGCGTAGAGATAGCCCGCGGCTTCGAAGGCAGGGGCGTCATGAGGATAGAGCACCTCCCTTTCAAAGGATACAGCGACTGGACGGAAATACTCCGCTCGAAAGAAAGGCTCGCCGGGGAGATAGACGCCGACTGGTTCATACACCACGACGCCGACGAGATACGGGAGGCGCCCCGGCCATACAAGACCCTTGTCGAAGGCATCGAAGATGCCGACCGGCAGGGCTATAACGCCATAAACTTCAAGGAGTTCGTATTCCTGCCCACCGGAGACGAGGAGTCCTACGAGGGCACGGACTACGTCCGGGAGATGCGCCACTACTACTTCTTCGAGCCGAAGCCCCTGCGCAGGATAAACGCCTGGAAGAATACCGGGGTCCCGGTGGGCATCAGCAGCTCCGGAGGGCACAAGGCCATATTCGAAGGCCGGAAGGTCTCCCCCGTCCAGTTCATACTGCGGCACTATATAGTCCTCAGCAGGACGCACGCTATAGCGAAGTACGCGGGACGCGTGTATTCGGCCGAGGATCTGGCCAGGGGCGCGAACGGATCTCGCGCGATGTTCAAGGCCGACAAACTGAACTTCCCGAGCGTAAAACGACTGAAAGAACTGTCCCTCGACGGCTCGTGGGACAGCTCCGACCCCTGGAGACGGCATACATTCCTGAAAGGCGCTCCCGGGACGGGGAAATACGCCAGAGGGAAACGACTGCTGAAACGTTTCTTGCCCCGGAGAGTAAAAGATGAACTCCGTAGAGGAAGACTGCCCTCCCTGCCGGCCGCCATCCCTGCCGACGATGCGAACCGGCCCCCGGCCCCCTTTATCGTCGGCGCGCCGCGCTCCGGCACCACACTCTTACGGCTCATGCTCGACGCCCACCCCGAGCTCGCGATCCCTCCCGAGACCTACTTCATACCGAGGATGCTGGAACTCGGGACCGTCCCGCTGCTTCTCCGTACGAGATTTTATAGAAAACTGCTTGACGATATAAGGTGGAAGGACTTTCACCTCGACCCGGAAAGGTTACGCGGGGCCCTTAAAGAGATCGAGCCCTTTACCTTACCGGAAGGGCTCAGGTGTTTCTACCGCCTCTATGCCGAACGCTTTGGCAAACCACGGTGGGGTGATAAGACGCCCAGATACAGCCTGCACCTTAACACCATCCAGAGCGCCCTGCCCGAGGCGCGCTTCATCCACATCATAAGGGACGGCCGCGACGTGGCGCTATCGTCAAAGAGCCTCCAGATATCTCCGGGTGACGACGCAGTCATGCAGGCGGCATTCTGGTTGAGGTACCTCCGGGAGGCGCGCCAGCAGGCGGGCTTCTGCCGCCACTATATGGAGGTGCGCTACGAGGAGCTCTTAACGGATACAACGGCCGTCCTGAAAAGAGTATGCGACTTCATCGAGCTCCCCTATTCGCCGGAGATGGAGGACTATCACGCCTCGGCCGGGGAGAGGCTCGACGAGCTTGCGGACAGGTATACCGCAGAGGGAAAGTTCTTTCCTAAAGAGGAGCAGCTGAAGATCTTCTCCCTTACCTCCTCCCCGCCCGACCCCTCACGCATAGGGGTGTGGAAGAAGGAGATGAGCGAGGAGGACCGGCAACGCTTCGAGGCGGTCGCGGGCGGGATGCTCCGGGACCTGGGGTACGAGACATGAGCGGACACTCGAGTAAAAAAGTAGTGATCGCCGCGCTTGCGGGCAACGGCGCCATAGCCGTTATGAAGTTCGTCGCGGCGTTCGTCTCCGGGAGCGCGGCGATGCTGGCCGAGGCCTTCCACTCGACGGCCGACAGCATGAACCAGGTGATGCTGCTCGTGGGCATGAAGCGCTCCAAAAGACCCCCGGACGAGGACCACCCTTTCGGCTACGGCAAGGAGCTGTACTTCTGGGCCTTTGTCGTGGCGGTCTCGATATTCGTCGTGGGCGCGGCGCTGTCTATATATGGAGGAGTGGACAAGATGCTCCACCCGCACCCTATCGAGTCGATCTGGCTGCCTCTCGCCGTCCTCGGGGCCTCGATAGCGTTCGAGACATACTCCTTCAGCGTGGCCTTCTCCGAGGCGAAGAAACTCGGCGGGGGCACGCGCCCCACCGACTTCATACGCATGGCCGTCACCACGAAGGACCCGACCATAATGATAGTGCTCTTCGAGGACACCGCCGCCATGGCGGGGCTCATAGTGGCGGCCGTCGGGATAAGCGCGTCCTACTGGCTCGACATGCCCTTTATAGACGGCCTTACGAGCGTGCTTATCGGGCTCATCCTCCTCTACGTCGCGTTCTTCCTCGCGCGCGAGACAAAGAAACTCCTTATCGGCGAGAGCGCCACAAAGGAAGACCGGGAGGCCATAAGGCGGGCCGTGGTGAACGTGGACGGGGTGGAGCGGTGCGGACAGCCGATGACCATGCACCTCGGGCCCGAGGACATACTGGTCAATCTGGAGGTCGAGTTCCGGGACGGGCTATCCACCGACGAGGTCGAGGCGGCGATAGACCGTATCGAGAGCCGCATAAAGAGCGCGGTTCCGGCGGTGAAGAAGATATTCATCGAGGCGGAGAGTATAAGTAAGAGGACCGTTGGCCGTGGCTCGTAGTCCACGGCAGCGGACCTACTTGTACGTCCTCTCCCCTCTGCGCTTAATACGGTATATGACCACCGTCCGCGCCTCGTCGTCCACCACGTAAAGTATACGGTAGTCGCCCACGCGGACGCGGTAGCCTTCTCTGTCGGTTAATTTTTTGCAGTTGCGGGGTCTGGGGTCGGATGCGAGGGAAAGGACGGCCTTGTCGATGCTTGCTCTGTGGCGGGACGGAATCTTAAGGGCCTCTTTCCCGACCCTCTTCTCTACGACGACCCTGTACTTCAAGACTTAAGCCACTTCTTGCGGAACTCGTCGTAGGGGATAAAACCGTTCGCTTCACGCTCAGCCTTGAGGAGGTCGTTTGCGTCCTCAAGGTCCTCGACGGACTCCATGAGACTCTCGTAGTCCTTGAGGTTAATGACAACCGCGGTCTTGTGTCCCTCCTCGTCAACCACGTACTTCGCCTTTATGTCAGTCGCTCCGGCCAACCGTACCACCTCCTTTAAGTCAAAGATAATATACCGAGGGGTTCTTTTCCGAACGACTCGATATGGAAACCTATCGCGGACTTCACGTCCGAGAGGGCCTCATCATAGGTGTCGCCCTCCCCGACAACGACCCCCTTCAGGCCCAGAGGGTAGGCCACGTACCCATCCGGGTGTTTTTCCACGATTATCTTGTATTGCTTCATGGATAACCCCCCTTTCTTATACCTTTATACCATATTTCCGGGTTTTTCAACACCCCCCTATTCCCCGGAGTTTTGCATGGTGGGCACAGCCCACCATGCCTGGCTGGATCACGACCATTCACTCATATCGTTTTGCTTTACCTTTCGGAGCTTCTTAAAGGACTGCTGTTTATTAAGCTTGTTCGCACGAGTGTCCTTCTTGTATATATGCCTCAATATTCCTTCGAGTTCCCTAATCTCTTCCTCTCTAATATTGTCCCAAACTTCAAAAACCGAAAAATGTGTCCAGTGCTCTTTCTTGTGTTTTGATTTGGAGTGCGACTTTAACCTTCTACGGATTCTTCCATAATCTGAACCCGACATTCCAATGTAAACCACATCATAGTTTTTTGATTGTGGTCTATATCGCAAAAGCGCATAAATTCCACGAGTTCCTTTTGGGATTTCGTTAATTGATCCGCGAGGGAGAAATTCGGCACACCTTTTTATTAATCTTAGTTCGCTTACTGGCATTGTAGTAACCACCTTTCGTTATTGTAATCAGTTCCGTAGGGTTGGCCCCTCCCCCCTACCCCTCCTCCTCGTCCACCACGCTTATAAGCGTCTGCCCGGGTTTGGGCTCGGCCTGGTTGTCGGTGGCGAAGGTGACGACCTCCCTCTTTTCGGTTATAAGGAACAGCGGGACCGCGCCGGCGTACTTCTTCCTGAACGCCTCGAAGCCGAACTCTCCGGTGAGCTTCGTCGTCTTTACCACGGCACCGCTTGCGAACCTGCGGGCCAGGTAGGAGTAGGTCCTCTCGCTCCCGAACAGCAGCCTGCCCCGTAAGGTCTGCGAGACACGCCCCTCGTCCTCGGGCGGGAGCTGGTAGACGTACTTACGGCCGAAGGCGTCGGTGAAGTGAAGTGCGGCGAGCGAGTTGACGTTATCGTTATGGGTTAGCGCCAGCAGCCTGCCTATGCCGCCGAGCTCCAGCTCCGCCGGGAGGCTCTCGGCCAGTATGCTCCCGTAGTGCGCCGGAAGACCCGCGAGTCGTGCCTTCGATACATTCGTCCAGTTGTTGTCCACGAGCATTACCTCAAAACCCTCCTTCGAGAGGGCCGCGGCTATCTCCCGCGCCCAGGGGTGGGCCCCGGCGAAGAGCACGCCCTGGGGGTTGGGGCTCGAAAGCCCGAGAGAGCGCGCGACGGGCAGGGCCCCCAGGCCGTAGACCGCAACCGTGCCTATTATGACCATGAAGGTTATCGGCACGAGCATCTCGGCCCCGGCATGCCCTGCCTCGACGAGCCGCATCGAAAAGACCGACGCTATGGCCGCGGCCACTATGCCTCGCGGGGCCATGCATCCCAGGAATATCTTCTCCTTACCCGAAAGCCCGGAGCCGAGAGTGGAGAAGAATACCGAGAGCGGCCTGGCCGCCACTATAAGGACCAGCAGGAAGAGAACGCCCCCCACGCCCACCCCGGAAAAATCGCTGAAGTCGAGCCTCGCGGCAAGCAGGATAAAGAGGCTCGATATCAGGAGCACCCTCAGATTCTCCTTGAACTCGACTATATGCTTTACCGTAACGGCCTTCTGGTTGGCGAGCGCGATACCCATGACCGTAACGGCAAGCAGGCCGGACTCGGCCTGCAAGTAGTTGGACGCCGCGAACGCGCCCACAACGACCATGACGGTCACCGGGTTCTGCAGGAAGTCGGGTATCCAGTAGCGCCGGAGGAAGAAGACCATCAAAGCCGCCCCCGCCGCACCGGTTAAGCCGCCCGCGAGGATGGTCTTGACGATCCCCATAAGGGCGTGAGAACCGGCCTCGCGCAGGCCCCCCCCACCCCCTCCGGCCACTATCCCCTCGAAGACCCGCACCGCCAGCATCGCGCCTATCGGGTCTATGACGATCCCCTCCCACTTGAGTATCGACCCCAGATGGCCAACCGGCCTTACGTGCCGGAGGAGCGGCACGATCACCGTCGGACCGGTTACGACGAGCACCGCACCCACCAGTACCGAGAGCGCCAGGTCGAGCCCGAGCAGGTAACCGGCGGCGAGAGAGCCTATAAGCCAGGTGACGACGACCCCGATTGTAACGAGGTTCCTCACCACCCCGCCGAAACCCTTAAGCTCGGAGACCCGGAGCGTAAGGCCCCCCTCGAAGAGGATGAGCGCGACGGAGATGCTTACTATCGGAAGGAGGAGGTCGCCGAAGATCTCGTCCGGGTCGAGAAACCCCGTCACCGGCCCGGCGACGAAGCCGATAATAAGGAGGAGGAGTATGGCGGGCAGCCCCATACGCCAGGCGAGCCACTGCGCTCCCACGCCGAGGACCACGATACTCGCTATACCTATAAGAAGATGCTCTGTCAAAGTAAAATCCTTTCTATGCCTCCAAGACTTTATACTGCATAAGGGCCTACTTGGCAATTGAATTCGGTTGGGTCCAACGTCACGCTGGTCGGCGTCACGCCGCTTTAAATATTGGGTCCAGCGTCACGCTGGTTGGCAACCGATTTCCATTGTCATCCCCCCCGCCGCGCTGTTAATATGCAACCATGGGATATGGGGTTGGAAGCGAAAAGATACGAGGGCTCTACGCCATAATAGATACCTACTTTGTCGGGCCGGGTGATATCGAAAGGGTCGCGGGAGAGATAATCGAGGGCGGGGCGAGGCTCGTTCAGCTGCGGGCCAAGGGGGGGGGGACGGCGTCGGGCGAATTTTTAAAGATGGCAAAGACCCTGAGAGAGATAACCGCGGCCAGAGGCGCGACCTTCATCGTTAACGACCGGGTGGACGTGGCGCTCATGAGCGGCGCGGACGGCGTACACCTTGGAGACGAAGACCTGCCCGTGGCCGAAGCGAGGAAGATACTCGGAAAGGAAAAAATTATCGGTTTTTCGACGCATACCGTGGAGGAAGCCGTAGAAGCCGCGACACTCGACGTGGACTATATTTCCTTCGGTCCCATATTCCCCACCGCCACGAAACCAGACGCCCGGGAGGTCGTCGGCATCGATATGCTTAAAGAGGTAAGAGGGAAGATAAAACTCCCCGTAACCGCCATCGGCGGCATAACCGAGGAGACGCTCCCGGAGGTCATAAGTGCCGGGGCCGACGCCGTCGCAATCATATCAGGGATACTGGAAATACCAAGCTCAAAAGACATCCGCGCAAAGGTCGCAGTACTCGTATCC
>JAZGJJ010000065.1 GCA_036482575.1 Thermodesulfobacteriota bacterium | reverse complement strand
GATCGGCCCCGGCCTTTAAAAGCCGGGGCCTGTTTTGTGCGGCCTTGCCCGTGGTAGGGGGAGGGGAAAAGGGGGGAAGGGGGGTTGCGTCCCCGGCTTGTTGTGCTACACTCTTTATAATAAAACGGTCTTAAAGGAGGCTCTTATGGGAGGCTACGCGATAACGAAGAAGCTCGGCTGCGGATACGCGGAGGCGGTCGAGAAGGCAAGGGAGGCCCTTGCCGAGGAGGGTTTCGGGATACTGACCGAGATAGACGTAAAGGCCACGCTCAAGAAGAAGCTCGATAAGGAGTTCAGGAACTATATCATCCTCGGGGCATGCAACCCGCCGTACGCGTACCAGGCCCTTACCGCCGAACTCGAGATAGGGCTCATGATGCCGTGTAACGTCATAGTCTACGAGAACGATGACGAAGGGGGGGGCGGCTCTACCGTCTCGGCCATAGACCCGGTCGCGGTCATGGGGGCGATCGATAACCCGGAGCTCGCCACGTTTGCCGAAGAGGTGAGGGCAGGGCTCGAAAAGGCGCTCAGTAGTCTCGGGTGACTTACGCCCCGTCCTCTATCCTCGGCACGGCGGCGAGGAGTTTTTTCGTATACGGGTCCCTGGGGGCGGAAAAGATCTCCTCCACCGTGCCGCGCTCGACTATCCTGCCGTCATACATTACGGCCACCTCGTCGGCAATATATTCGACCACCCCGAGGTCGTGCGTTATGAAGAGGAACGAGAGGCCGAAGTCTCGCTGGAGGGACTTTAAGAGGTTCAGAATCTGCGCCTGCACGGATACGTCGAGCGCGCTCGTAGCCTCGTCGCAGACGATAAACTCCGGGTCCACGGCGAGCACGCGCGCTATCCCCACTCTCTGCCTCTGCCCGCCGGAGAACTCGTGCGGGTAGCGGTGGCGCATCTTTGGAGTGAGTCCCACGCGTTCAAGCGTCTCGGCTCCCTTCTCCTCCCGCGCCCTTTTATCCATCTCAGGCTTGAGCGACCGAAGCCCCTCCTCTATTATCTCGCCCACCATCATCCGGGGGTTAAGGGAAGAGTAGGGGTCCTGGAAGATTATCTGCGTGAGCGACCTCATGGGCTTTAGTTCCCTCTCGTTCATGCCGGTCAGGTCTTTACCCTTGAAGAGTATTTCGCCTTCGGTGGGTCTTATTAGTTGAATGATGGACTTCCCGGCCGTTGTCTTGCCGCACCCGCTCTCTCCAACGAGCGCGAGCGTGGAGCCCTTCCTTATCGTAAGCTCTATGCCGTCCACGGCCTTTACGTACCCCACGGTCTTTTTCAATATCCCCTTCTTTACGGGGTAGTAGGTCTTGAGCCCTTTCACTTCCAGAAGCGTCTCCCTCTCGGCCGGTGGGGTCTGGAGGGGTGTGGCCGGCTGCGCTACCTCCCGTGCTACCGGCTTTGAAAGGGTTTCTTCCCCTTCCATGAACCCCTTATCGTAGAGGTGACAGGCGACCGAATGCCCTCCCTCGCGTTCCGTTAGCACGGGCTCCATCCCCGCGCAGCCCTGCATCTCTTTCTGGCAGCGGCCCGAAAAGCGGCAGCCGTCCGGGAAGGCCGTGGCCGGAGGCACGTTCCCGGGGATGGTGTCGAGCGCACTGCCTCGCTTCTCTATTCCGGGAATCGACCGGAGAAGTTTTAAGGTGTACGGGTGCATGGGGTTGCGGAAAAGGGTCTTAACGGGCGCGCTCTCAACGATCTTTCCCGCGTACATCACGCCCACCCTGTCGGCGTTCTCGTAGACGAGTGCCAGGTTATGGGTTATGAGGAGCACGGCCGTGCCGAGGTCGGTCCTGAGCTCGCGCATGAGTCCGAGTATCTCTTCCTGGATGGTAACGTCGAGCGCGGTGGTGGGCTCGTCCGCTATTAGGAGATCCGGCTTGCAGGCGAGAGCTATCGCTATCATTACCCTCTGCCTCTGCCCGCCGGAAAGCCTGTGCGGGTACTCGTCGTAAAGGCTTTCCGGCGAGGGGAGGCCGACCTTATCGAGCATCTCGATTGCGACGGCCTTTGCCTCGTCCCCCTTTAGATTCTGATGGAGCGTTATTGATTCGATGATCTGGTTGCCGATTGTAAAGACCGGGTTCAAGGAGGTCATGGGCTCCTGGAAGATCATCGACACTTTATTCCCGCGTATCTTCCTCTTCTCCGGCTCGCTAAGGTTCAGGACGTCTTCTCCGTCGAGGAGTATCTCGCCTCCGGCTATGTATCCGGCGGGGGAGGGCACGAGTTGGATGACCGAGAGCGCGGTGACGGACTTGCCGCAGCCCGACTCGCCGACGAGCGCGAAGGTCTCTCCCTTGCCGATGCTGAGGGAGATACCGTCCACCGCGCGTCCGACCCCTTCGGGCGTGTTGAAGTGGGTTTTTAAGTTCCTTAGTTCGAGTACCGGTGTCGTCATATCTTTCTACTTCTTCCTACTTTTTTCCGGTCCTGAGCCTCGGCCCGTCCTTAGTCTCGGATCGAGCGCGTCACGAACCGCATCGCCGAAGATATTTGCCGGGAGCACGAGCGCGAACATGAAGACGAACGCCCCGACGAGGCTCCACCATACGACCGGCTCACGCGAGAGCTCGAGCCTCGCCGCGTTTATCATGTTCCCCCAGCTCCCCATCTCCGAGCCCACCCCTATGCCGATGTAGCTAAGGACCGCCTCGGCCAGCACGAGCTCGCTGAAGAGGAGCACGAAGGTTATGAGTACGAGGTGCATCACGTTCGGCACTATGTGGCGGTATATGATCCTGAGCCTCGCCACGCCGAAGGCGCGAGCGGCCTGCACGTACTCGAGTTCCCTTAGCTTCAGGGTTTCCCCCCTTATTAGCCTGCAGAGGCCGGTCCATGAGGTGACGCCGAGTATGACGCAGAGCCAGAAGAGCCTGTCGCTCGGCACGAAGAAACCGAGGTATAAGTCCTTATCCTGCACGAGCCCTCCCTGGTATCCCTTCTCGCTGAAGATGAGCATGAAGGCGACGATCAACAGTATGCCGGGGATGGAGGCGAGTGTCGTGTATATGTACTGGATGATGTCGTCCACGATGCCGCCGAAGAACCCGGCCATAACGCCGAAGAATATAGCGAACGGTATCATTATAAGGGTGGCCCCTGTGCCGATGACCACACCCGTCCTTATCCCCTTTATGGCGGAGAGGAGCACGTCCCCGCCGACCTTGTCCGTCCCCAGGAGATGCGTTCTCGGGTGCTTGAGCTCCGGGTAGCTCCTCTTCTTCGTACCGTCGGGGAGCTCGATCGTCTCCTTAACGTACTGGCGGGAGGCGAGCGGGGCGGAAAAGGTTTTTTCCGTCTTTGTACTTAGGGGGGTGAGCAACCTGTCCAGAAGGCTCAGGACCAGGGGGTTATAGATGGTGTCGCCCCCGGCGGTTATCGACACCTCGCCGTCTTCACCCACCACGGCGTCGCGCCAGCGGATGGAGTCCGTGAGCGCCACGGCCCCGTAGAAGGCGAGTATCACGAGAGATATCACGGCGAGACGGTTCTTCCGTATCTCGCGCCAGACGCTCCGGATATACTCCGACTTCCTTCCGGCCACGACGGCGTAGACCACCAGGCCGAAAAGCAAGAACACCATCAGATCCGTGGCTAATATTACTGGCATAGTTTTAGTTACTCCAAACGTATCCTCGGGTCCACGAGCGTGTAGCTTATGTCGGTCAAGATGAGGCCGACTATATATAAGACCGAGCCGAGGTAGACCATGCTCCTCACGATCGAGAAGTCCTGGGCCTGGATTGCCTCTATGGTAAAGCTCCCGAGCCCCGGTATGGCGAAGAAGTTCTCCATTAGGAGCGAGCCGGTGAAGAGGAACGGTATGGCCACGACTATGTTGGTGAGTATGGGTATCATCGCGTTCTTGAGGCCGTGCTTGAAGAGCACCTTCCCTTCGCCGAGCCCCTTGGCGCGGGCCGTCCGGATGTAGTCCTTGCCTATCTCTTCGAGGAAGACGGTCCGGTAGAACCTCACCCCTCCGCCGACAGAGCTCAGT
>JAZGJJ010000064.1 GCA_036482575.1 Thermodesulfobacteriota bacterium | reverse complement strand
CTGCAGGGGGTGCGGCTATACGGAGTGCGGGTAAGGGGGGGCTGTTGTCCGTTATCAGGTAACCGGTTACCTCCTCTGTCTTTCCATCACCGGCCTCAGGGCCTCCACCCGTCGGGCCGCGTAACGGCCCATCCGGCTATCCGGCTCCACCCTGAGTTGCCTGATGTATTCGTTGTAGGCCGCCTTGAACTCGCGAATCACTTCGTAGCATATCCCGAGCATTCCGTGGACCTCGGGGTCCTTCGGCCGTACCGAGGCGAAGGCCTTAAGGTGCGGGATGGCCTTCTTGTAGCGCTCGGTCTTGTAGTAGCTGAAGCCGAGGTAGTGGTGGGACGAGTAGTCCTGCGGGAAGGTTTTAAGCGCCTGGGAGAGGGCCTTTATGGCTTCCCCGTAATCCTCCCTGTGGTAATGGAGGGCGCCCATGCCGCGCCAGGCCGGCTGGTAGTCCCGGTCGAGCTCGAGGGCCCTATCGAATGACCTCCGCGCCTTGCCGTACTCTTTCTTCTTAAGCTTTATAAAGCCGCTCAGCACGTGGAACGGCGGCTGGGAGGCGTCGGCCTCTATGGCCCCGTCCACGAGTTCAGCGGCGCGGGCCGTCTTTCCTTTCTTAAACGCCCTTACCGCATTGTCGTAATGGTCCCGGTATATCTTGTCCTCTACCCTGAGCCCGGCGGTCATCTTCATGAACCTCGCCTTTCCGGCCCCGTCGCCTTTTACGCTGAAGGGGGGGAGGGCGTCCTTCATCTTTTCCAACTCCTCTATCCTGACGGAGGTACGTGGGTGGGTTGAGAGCAGGTCTTCGAAAAAACTCCTTTCGTGAGGTTCCTTGCCGATGGACTCGAGGTATTCGTCGGACGCTTTTTCGAGGTTTTGGTGGGCCCTTATAGCGTTATCCGGGTCGTAGCCGAGGCGCGTCATGTAGAGCATGCCGAGCCCGTCGGACTCGAGTTCGTCGCCCCTGCCGTACTTCAGGAGTATAAGGCCCGTTCCCGCCGCGCCCACGGCCAGCGCCGCGTCCGTGTAGGCTCTGTCCCCGAGCGCCATCCCGGCCCCGCCGAGCGCCACCTGTTGGAGCATCCCGTAGGTCATCTGCCGAGCCGAGTGCCTCGCCGAGACGTGGCCCATCTCGTGGCCCATGACAAACGCGAACTCGGCCTCGCTCTTGAGTGAAGCGAGGAGCCCGCGCGTCATTACCACGTGGCCCGGTATGGCCCAGGCGTTGGGGACCGAGCTGTTCTGGATGGCGAACTCCACGGGGAGGTGCGGCCTGTGCGAGACGCCGTGGATCTTTATGATTATGTCGCTGAGGTACGAGGTGAGCCTTTCGTCCCCGAACTTCCCGCCCCCTCCCTCGGCCGCCCATATGGCGCTCGGGTAGACCTCCCTGCCCATATCCACCTCCGAGCTCTCGGAGACGAACATGAGCTCCTTTTTGCCGGTCACCGGGTTCACGGCGCAGGAGGCGAGCATGAGCGCGAGTAGAAGCGAAGCTATGAAGGAGAGGTTCTTTTTGACCACAATAAAAAGACCTTCATGGAAAAACGGAAAAATGGAAAAAATATTCTTGGATTTTACCCCGTATCGGCCCGGACTTCAAGTTTCATTATTTTCAAAGTGCAGGTTTTGTGGTAGACTTCAGCCATGTACGAGCTCAGCATAGAGACCGACTTCGCCGCGGCGCACAACCTGAGGGGGTACGAGGGCGCCTGCGAGAGGCTCCACGGCCACAACTGGAAGGTGGAGGTCCACATAACGGTCGAGAAACTTAACAAGATCGGCATAGCGCTCGACTTCAAGGAGCTCAAGGCCGCCACGGCCGGGGTTATCGACAAGCTCGACCACAGGTACCTGAACGACGTCCCGCCCTTCGATAAGCTCAACACCACGGCCGAGAACCTGGCGCGGTTCATCCACGGGGAGCTTTCCGCAGTCCTTAACGACGGCAACGTCAGCGTCAAGAGGGTAAGGGTCTGGGAGTCCGAGAGGGCCGCCGCCGCGTACTATGAGTAGGAAGGGGCTCAGAGACGTCCAGAGCGAGCCGGACACGAGGAATATCGGCATAGACAAGGTCGGCGTAAAGGACGTGCGCTACCCGGTCTGCGTCCGCGACAAGAAGAACAAGATCCAGCACACCATAGCCTCCATAAACATGTACGTGGACCTGCCGCACCAGTTCAAGGGCACGCACATGTCCCGGTTCGTGGAGATACTTAACGAGCACCGCCGCGAGATAAGCGTTGAGAAGTTCCCGGACATCCTGGAGGAGATGAAGAAGCGTTTCGACGCCTCGACGGCGCACCTGGAGGTCGAGTTCCCCTACTTCATAGAGAAGGCCGCGCCGGTCTCCGGGTCCAGGGGGCTCATGGACTATGTCTGCAGGCTTTCCGGCTCTCTCGGGGATGAAAGGGATATGGTCCTTGAGGTGAGGGTGCCGGTCACCACGCTGTGCCCCTGCTCCAGGGAGATAAGCGACAGGGGCGCGCACAACCAGAGGGGGGAGGTCAGGGTGGCCGTGCGCTTCGACGGGTTCCTATGGATAGAGGACCTGATAGAGGTCGTCGAGGGGTCGGCCAGTTCGCCGGTATATTCGCTCCTGAAGCGCGACGACGAAAAGTACGTGACCGAGCGGTCCTACGACAACCCTATGTTCGTCGAGGACGTCGTGAGGGAGGCGGCGTTGAATCTCGGCGGGATAAAGGGGATCAAGTGGGCGAGGATAGAGGCGGAGAACCGGGAGTCCATACACAACCACAGCGCCTACGCCCTGGTTGAAAAAGAGTACGGCTGAGCAGCCGCTCAGTTGAGGCCTAAAGCCTCTTTTATCTTGTCCTTGAGCTCCTCGGCCCAGAAAGGGTTCCCCTTCTGTACGAACCCTTTGACGTTCAGGCCGAACCACTTGTTGTCCAGCACTATGTCGTCTATCAAGTCCTGGCCGGTCGTGACGATGGCAGGGATGTTGGTCCCGCCCTCGATCGCCTTCTTCAGGAACGCTTCGCCGCCGAGCTTGGCATCCGGGTTGTCGGGGTCTTTCAGGTGAAGGTCGGTGACGATGAGCTCGACCTCCTTGCTCTTGAGGCTTTCGAGCGCCTCCTCGGCGTTTTTGGCCATAAGGAGGTTTACGCCGATATTCTCCAGCGAGCTCTCCGCTATGGCCCTTGCCAGCTTGTCTTCCTCGACGAACAGCACGGGTATTCCCCCGCCGTTGCCGCCGGCCGCCGGCTTGTCTCCCCCGCCCCCCCCGCCCCCCGTTTCCCCCTCTTCCTCCAGAGGGGAGACCTCGAAGCCCTCGTCACCCTTCTTTACCCGGAAGCGGGCGGAGCACCGCACGCAGCTTATTTTGGCGCCCTTCTCCCATTCGGTCACGAGTTCTTCGGGCACCCAGAGCCTGAAGGAGGTATTGCACCCCGAACAATTTATCTCAATAGCCTGTTTTTCCGACATATTTTATCCCAAGAGACCGGTAAGGGTTTAGAATCAGAGGTAAGTTTAACTTAATATTATAGGCGTGTCAACAGGTCGCACGCCGTGACGGCGTACAATTTTCCGGACGACCGTTGGGGGGTTGCGGAGGGAATGACTGTTGGGCCCGCATACACGTTAACAGTGCGGCAGCACCCTGAGGGTGTTTCAACGCCATGACGACCGTCGGGGTACGAGATAGCAGTGATGTATTGGGCCGCTTATGGCGCTAACCGTGCGGTAGCACCCGCCGGTAATATCGCCGTGCACGTCTTGACATAAGGCCCGGATTTGATATATTAATTTGGATGGAAGTAGCTGCCATTATCCCCGCCAGGTACGGCTCCACGCGGCTGGAGGGGAAGCCCCTTTTGGAGATAGGGGGAAAGCCCATGGTCAGGTGGGTTTACGAGCGCGCCCTGGAGGCGCGCACCGTGGGGGACGTAACGGTAGCCACCGACGACGAGAGGATATTCAGGGCCGTCCGGGAGTTCGGCGGCAGGGTGGTAATGACCTCTCCGGACCACGCCTCGGGCACCGACAGGGTAGCCGAGGCCGCAGGGGCCGGGGGGGAGGGGGGCGGCGGGCACGACGTGGTGGTGAACCTCCAGGCCGACGAGCCTCTTATAGAGCCCGGGATGATAGACGCGGCCGTAAACCCCATGCTCGAAGACGACAGTCTCGTCCTCGCGACCCTTAAGACACGGATAACGGACCCATCGGAGATCGAGGACCCGAACGTAGTGAAGGTCGTAACCGACAGCGAAGGCTACGCCCTCTACTTTTCCCGTATTGCCATACCCTACTCGAAAGAGCCTCCGGGCGAGGTCTTCAAGCACATAGGGCTCTATGTCTACCGCAGGGATTTTCTGATGAAGTTCGCCGCCCTGCCCCGGACCCCGCTCGAGCGGAGCGAAGGGCTCGAGCAGCTCCGGGCGCTCGAGAACGGCTTTAAGATAAAGGTGGTGGAGACACCCTTTAACCCCGTCTCCGTGGACACGCCCGAGGACCTGGAGGAGGTAAGGAGGATTATGGCGGGGTAGTAGTTCCCCCCCCCTCCCCCCCTCCGTAGCGTATCTTTCATGGCTGATTCGAAAAAAGAGATAAAGACAAAGTTCATCTTCGTCACCGGAGGGGTGGTCTCCTCTCTGGGCAAGGGCCTTGCGAGCGCCTCCATGGGCGCGCTCCTGGAGTCCAGGGGCCTTACCATAACGCTCCAGAAGCTCGACCCCTACATAAACGTCGACCCGGGCACCATGAGCCCCTTCCAGCACGGCGAGGTCTTCGTCACCGACGACGGCGCCGAGACGGACCTAGACCTCGGCCACTACGAGCGCTTTACCCACGCGAAGCTCACCAGGCTCAATAACTTCACCACCGGGCAGGTCTACGACTCGATCATAACCAAGGAGCGCCGGGGGGACTTCCTCGGCGGTACTGTCCAGGTCGTCCCGCACGTCACCGACGAGATAAAGGGGAGGATCCTCGCCCTCGCCAACAAGGTCGACGTGGCCATAATAGAGATAGGAGGGACGGTCGGAGACATAGAGAGCCTGCCGTTCCTCGAGGCCATAAGGCAGCTCAGGTTCGACCTCGGCAGGGAGAACGTGGTCTACGTGCACCTGACACTCGTCCCCTACATAGCCACCGCCGGCGAGCTCAAGACAAAGCCCACCCAGCACAGCGTCAACAAGCTCCGCGAGATCGGCGTTCAGCCCGACATACTTCTCTGCCGGGCCGACAGGCCCATAACCACCGAGATGAAGAAAAAGATAGCGCTCTTCTGCAACGTGGATATCGACGCGGTCATAGCGGCAGAGGACGCTGAGAGCATCTACGTCGTCCCGCTCGCCTTCCACCGCGAGGGGCTTGACGAGAAGATAGTAAGACTCCTTAATATCTGGACCAGGGCCCCGAAGCTCGACGAGTGGAAGAAGATAGAGAAGAAGATAGGCAGCCTTCGCCACGAGGTCACCATAGGGATAGTCGGCAAGTACGTGGAGCTGCGGGACTCCTACAAGAGCCTCCACGAGGCCCTTACCCACGGCGGGCTCGCCAACTCATGCCGGGTGGAGCTCAAGTATATCGACTCCGAGGAGATAGAGAAGAAGGGCGCCGCCGCGCTCCTCGGCGAGGTCGACGGCGTGCTCGTCCCGGGCGGCTTCGGGAGCCGGGGGGTGGAGGGGAAGATAAGCGCCATACGCTACGTGAGGGAAGGGAAAAAGCCGTTCTTCGGCATATGCCTGGGCATGCAGATGGCCGTGGTGGAGATAGCCAGGAACGTTGGGGCCATGGCCGGCGCCAACTCCTCGGAGTTCGACCCGGAGAGCCCGCACTCGGTAATAGACCTGATGGAGGAGCAGAGGGGGGTGGACTCCAAGGGAGGGACCATGAGGCTCGGGGCCTACCCCTGCACCTTGAAGAAGGGCACCAGGGCGCACAAGGCCTACGGCTCAAGCGAGATAAGCGAGAGGCACAGGCACCGTTACGAATTCAATAACAGCTACAAGGACGAGCTTGAGGCCGTCGGAGTGATAACAAGCGGCCTCTCCCCGGACGGGGAACTGGTCGAGATAATCGAATACAAGGACCACCCCTGGTTCGTCGGCTGCCAGTTCCATCCCGAGTTCAAGAGCCGTCCCACACAGCCGCACCCGCTCTTCAAGAGTTTTATAAAGGCCGTGGTCGAGGCGAAGGCCGGTTCCTCGAAGAAGGGGAAAAAGAAGAAGGTGACGGCCGTGAAGAAGAAGACCGCGCGAGGGCGTAAGAGGAAAAAAGCATGAGGCGGGTAAAGGTAGGGAATGTATCCGTAGGGGGAGGGGGGGGGCTCGTGCTTATAGCCGGCCCCTGCGTCATAGAGGACGAGGGTAAGACCCTCGGTATCGTCGAAACGCTAAAGAGCGTTACCGAAGAGGCCGGGATACCTTTCATATTCAAGGCCTCCTACGACAAGGCGAACAGGACGTCGGTCAACTCCTACCGGGGGCCGGGCCTTAAAGAGGGGCTCAAGATCCTCGAAAAGGCGAAGACTGATTTTTCCGTCCCAATCCTGACCGACGTACACTCCGCCGCCGACTGCAAGGCCGTGGCCGAGGTGGCCGACTGCTTGCAGATCCCCGCCTTCCTCTGCCGCCAGACAGACCTCCTCGTAGAGGCCGGGCGTACCGGGCGGCCGGTCAACATAAAGAAGGGCCAGTTCATGGCCCCCGCCGACATGAAGCACGCCGCCGAGAAAGTCCTTAGCACCGGGAACGAGGGCGTTACCCTTACCGAGCGCGGCACGAGCTTCGGCTATAATAATCTCGTCGTTGATTTCAGGGGGCTGTCTATTATGAGGGATCTGGAGGGGGGTGGCTTCCCCGTCATATTCGACGCCACGCACAGCGTCCAGCGTCCCGGCGGGCTCGGCACGTCATCGGGGGGCGACAGGAGCATGGTCGCCCATCTGGCGAGGGCCGCGGTAGCCGTCGGAGTGGACGGCGTCTTTATAGAGGTCCACCCCGACCCGGATAACGCCCCGAGCGACGGGCCCAACTCCATCGCCTTGAAGGACATAGCCGCGCTCGTAAGAGAGCTTAAGGGGCTCGACGACTTCGTGAGGGGGGGGAGGGGGAACAGGTGAGCAACTCGGACCCGAAGAAGACCGCGCTCCGCGTGCTGGAGATAGAGGCTCAGGCCATAGCCGGGCTTAAGGAGAAGCTCGACGAGAGCTTTTCCGAGGCCGTCGGTCTGATACTTGCGGCCACGGGCAAGGTGGTAGTAACGGGTATAGGCAAGAGTGGGCTCATATGCCAGAAGATAGCCTCGACCTTCGCCTCCACCGGCACGGCCGCCTTCTTCCTCCACCCGGCCGAGGGTATGCACGGCGACCTCGGAGTGCTTATGAAGAACGACGTGCTCCTTGCTGTTTCCAACTCGGGCGAGAGCGAGGAGATTATAAAGATGGTGCCCGTCATAAAGAGGATGGGCATAAAGATGGTGGCCATGACCGGGAGGGCGGGCTCCGCGCTCGCGGGCCACGCCGACGTGGTGCTGGATATAGGAGTGAAGGAGGAGGCCTGTCCGCTGGGGCTCGCTCCCACGGCCTCGACCACCGCCGCTCTCGCAATGGGCGACGCCCTCGCCGTGGCACTCCTCGAGAAGAGGGGTTTTAAGGAGGAGGAGTTCGCCGCCATACACCCCGCCGGGCAGCTCGGGAGGAAGCTCCTGAAGGTCGCCGAGCTCATGCACACGGGTGAGGCCATGCCGATGGTCGAGCGTACGACCCCGATGAAGGAGGCGCTCCTCGAGATGACCACCAAGAGGCTCGGCATCACCGGCGTTTTCGAGGGGAAAGGAAAAGGAAAAAGGAAAAAGCTTGTCGGCGCGATAACCGACGGGGATCTGAGGCGTACCATTGAGAGGGGGGG
>JAZGJJ010000063.1 GCA_036482575.1 Thermodesulfobacteriota bacterium | reverse complement strand
GAGGCAGCGGACGAGGCAACACTTACAAACGGTCCACCAGCTCCTTATTCTGCTGAAGCTATACAACAGTTATCTATAGCAATGGATACGGTTAGTCAGCCAATACCGAAACCGGGGGCAAGTGACGCTGAAAGACTAAGGGCAGCAACTGACTATTTTCGTGAAGTCTACAAAAAGGCGGGTTATGACTTCGACGCGTCGATCATACAGCTTGCCTCTGATTTAAAAGTAGAGCCAGGCTTTCTATTAAGGGCCTCTGAGACGCCCGCAATTTTAACATTTAAATTTGCAGAACAACTACACGAAGCGGCCAAACAAAAAAATATAAAGCTCACCAGCTTCTGTCCGGAAGAAGTGGCGGTAGCGATACAAAGTATGGTGGCACGGACAGAGTAAATTCTTTTATGCTTCGGTGTATCCCCGTATCAGGTAAGGGCAAAAACACTCGATTCCTGCTTCCGCAGGAATGACCGTTTTTTAAAAAAAAGCCTCTCATGGGTGCCTCTAAAAATTAGATATTTTTTCCGAGGTCGAGGCAGGGCGAAAATAAAAAGCGCAGCATATATGCCAATATGTGAGCATTTTTATTTTCGGCCTAACGAAGAGATCGGGGAAAAGAGCAATTTTTAGAGGTAGCCGAGAAGCCCCTCCACCTCGGCGATAGCGGTGTCCCGCTTGACGAGCCTCGCCTCTTTTTCGCCGCGGCCCTTTATCTCTATCGAATCTTCCTTAAGAGTCTTAGTGCTAATCGTAAGCCGGACCGGCACCCCTATAAGGTCCGCGTCCTTGAACTTCACGCCCGCCCTCTCGTCCCGGTCGTCAAGGAGCACGTCGAAACCCTTTTCGATAAGGGTGGAATATAGTTCCTCGGACGCCTTCATCGTCTCCTCGTCCTTTACCTTTACCGGCACCATGTGCACGTCGAAGGGCGCGAGAGGCGGGGGCCAGATTATCCCGGCATCATCATGATTCTGCTCTATGGCGGCCGCCGCGGTCCTGCCGATGCCTATGCCGTAGCAGCCCATTATCATGGGTTTCTCTTTCCCGTTGGCGTCGAGGAACGTACAGCCCATGGCCTCGCTGTACTTTGTGCCGAGCTTGAAGATGTGGCCGACCTCTATCCCTCTCCGTATCTCGAACTTTTCCCCGCACCTCGGGCAGGCATCGCCTTCGACGACCATTCGAATATCCGCGTACTCGGCCTCGAAGTCACCCGCGCTCACATTCGTAAAGTGGGCGTCGGCCTCGTTAGCGCCCGTAACGCCCCCTTCTATGCCCGCTACGGCGTGGTCGGCGATTATCTTTACCTTAAGCCCCACGGGCCCGGCAAAGCCCGAAGGCGCGCCCGTGGCCTCCTTAACCGTCTTATCGTCGGCGAGCCGCACCCACTCCGCTCCGAGCACCCTCGCGAGCTTGGCCTCGTTTATCTCGGAGTCGCCCCTAACGAGTGCCGCTACTGTGCCGCTCTCGGTCTCGTAAATAAGCGTCTTTATAAGGCTCGACGGCTCTACCTTCAGGAAGCCGCTCACCTCCTCCACGCTCTTCACCCCGGGCGTGGAAACCTTTTTAAATCCCCCCCCCCCTCCGCCGGGTTTCTTAACCCCCTCCCCCCCTTTAGGCGCCCCGAGCTCGGCCCTCTCGACGTTGGCCGCGTAGTCGCAGCCGGTGCACGACGCCACGGCGTCCTCGCCGGTATCGGCAAGGACCATGAACTCGTGCGAGAACGAACCCCCTATGGCGCCGCTCTCGGCCTCGACGGCAACGAAATCAAGCCCGCACCGCTCGAAGATGCGGCTGTAGGTGTCGAACATGTTCCGGTACTCCCGCTCCGCGCTCTCGTCGTCGGCGTGGAAGGAGTAGGCGTCCTTCATGATGAACTCCCTGCCTCGCATGAGGCCGAAGCGGGGACGTATCTCGTCGCGGAACTTTGTCTGGATCTGATAGAGGTTTATGGGCAGCCCGCGGTAGGAGCGGACCTCGCCGCGCACCATAACGGTCACGGCCTCTTCGTGGGTGGGGCCGATGCAGAACTCACGGCCGTGGCGGTCCTTGAGCCTCAGGAGCTCCTTGCCGTAGACGTCCCACCTGCCGCTTTCCTTCCAGAGCTCGGCGGGCATTACGAACGGCATCAGCACCTCCTGGGCCCCGGCGCGGTCCATCTCGGTGCGGACTATCTTCTCGACCTTCCTTAAAACCCTCAGCCCGAGCGGGAGGATGTTATATACGCCCGAGGCAATACGCCTTATCATGCCGGAGCGGACCATCAGCCTGTGGCTCGCCACTTCGGCGTCCGACGGGGCCTCCCTCAAGGTGGGCAGGAGCATTCTGGAAAGTTTCATCTGTCTGCGGTGTCCTTATCCCGGCCCGGGGGGCTTAGAGCATATCCTCGTCGATCGTTATCGCGGCCTTGCTCCTTAAGCCCTCTATCCACTCGGTCAGGACCTTCTCCTGCTTCTCCGCCGCGAGCCGGTCCTTCAAGCGCTCCCTGTGTTCCTCGAACCCTTCCTCCTCCGCCTCGGCCGCCTCCCTGAGCTTGAGGATGAAGAAGGCGTCTTCCCCGGGGATCACCTCGTGGTAGTAGGGGGCGTCCTCCTTGAGCCTGAAGAGGTCCTCCCTGTCGCCCACCAGGAGCTGCTCTCCCGGCATGAAGCCGTCGGTTATCATGAAAGGCTCGGAGGTCTTAACCTCGTACTTTTCTTTCCTGGCTATATCTCCGAGACTCTCCCCCTGCGTGGTCCTATCGAGGAAGGCTTCGGCCTCATCCTTTGCCGCCGAGGCGGCCTTCTTCTCCTTAAACGCCGCGACGACCTTTTCCCCGGCCTCTTCGAACGTGGGCACGTGCCTGTCAATAACCTCGATCGCCTTTATCATATAGAGGCCGTCCCAGCCCTCCGCCAGGCCGCTCACGTCCCCCTCGTTCATCATGAATACGACCTCCCGGAGCTCCGGGTCCGAGGCGAGCACCACGTCCCGGTCCGCCTCGGAGAAGAGGTCCGTCTCGGCGGCATGCACCTCACTCTTCGAGGCCGCGCCTTTAAGCTCCTCTATCGAAGAGGCCTCCTCGAAGGCGCCCTTAAGGACGGAAAGCCTCTCCCTACCTATCTCCCTGCTCTTCTCGCCGATAAGGTTCTCCTTTATCTTCTCCCTCGCCTCCTTAAGCGGCAAGAGCCTCTCTTCCTTTATCTCGTCGACCTTTATGATGTGGAAGCCGTAGTCCGTCTCGACCACCCCGCTCGTCTCGCCCGCGGCCAGGGAGAAGGCGGCCTCTTCGAACGGAGGCACCATCATGCCCCTGCCGAACCAGCCGAGGTCCCCCCCGTTCCTGGCGCTGCCCTTGTCCTGCGAGTATTTTTCCGCAAGCTCGGTGAACTCCTCGCCGCCGGTAATCTTCGCGAGGACGGATTCGGCCGTTCCTCTGAGGCGCTCCTTCTCCTCCCCCTCGGCCCCCTTCGTCCCTATGAGTATGTGCCTCGCCTTGATCTCCTTGGGTCTCTGGAAGTCTATTACGTTCTTCTCGTAATATACCGCTATATCCTCATCGGAAATCTCCACCGCCCCTTCGAGTTCGTCGAACTTCAAGTAGGCGTAGAAGGCCTTGACCTTCCTGGGAACCATAAAGTCCCGGCCGTTCTCCTCGAGATATTTCACGGCCTCGTCCTCCCCCACCTCCACGGACGGGAGGAAGCGGGCGGCCTCGACCTTCAGGTAGTCGACCGTTATACTGCGGTTCTCCGTCAGGAAGAGGGCGCGTATATCTTCTTCGGGCACCTCGATATCCGCCGTGACCCGGTCGCGCATCTTATTTATCACCAGTTCCACCCTGATGCCGGCTTCGTACTCGGCGGGCTTTATACGGTTCCTGCCGAGGATCTCGAGATACTGCCCCCGGTCGAAAACGCCGTCCTTATGGAAGACCGATATCCCGAGAATCTTATCCTGCACCTCCCTGTCGCTTACGCTCACCCCCCGGGCCGCGGCGTCCTTCCGTATAAGGACGTTATTAACGAGCGTGTTTACGGTGCGGTTCCTCAAGTCCAGCTTCTCTATGAGTTCCTCGTTGAACCGCTCCTTAAAAGTCTGCCTGTAGTAGTTCAACTGGTTACTGTAGGCCCTGGCGTAATCCTCGGCGGCTATCTTGACTCCGTCCACCACGGCGACGAACTCCGGGTCGCCGCCCTGCCTGCCCCCGGGCCCCACGCCCCAGAACACAAAGACCACGATAATCGCAAAGAAGGCCAGGACTATAAACTTCGACCGGCGCTTCTTTCTCATAAACTTGAGCATCAAATACCTCCTTAGAGCAAATACCCGGCTTACCGGATTCGGGATATGGTAATAAATTTTCTTTATAAATTCAACCTTTATTCCGTATTTTCTGCTTGCCAATGCACGGGATTTTCTGCTAATATCTCGTATTGTCTA
>JAZGJJ010000062.1 GCA_036482575.1 Thermodesulfobacteriota bacterium | reverse complement strand
GCCTCTCTAAGGGCCATCAGGAGGGCCTGGTATTCGGCCTCGTTATTGGTGGCCGTACCGAGCCGGCGTTTGAGTCTCTTCAGGGTCTTGCCCTTTTTATCCTTTACGACCGCTCCGGCCCCTGCCTCACCAGGGTTGCCGCGCGACGCTCCGTCCACGTAGAGAACGAGTTCGCACGCGCCCCCGAAAAGCTCTTTTCCCATGACCGAGAGGAGTTCCCCTGCGGCGTCTTCCGTTATGTGGAGCTTATGGGCGGTCTCCTTCAGGTCGAGGGTGACCTGCAGGTCTTCGAGGAATCTCTTAAGGAGCAGGCTTTCTTTTTTCCCTTTTTTCCCGTGCGGCATGGGTCAGGCCGGGGGCGCGGTGTCCGGAGGTTTAGCGTCCGTCCCGTCGAAGTAGAGTATGCGGTGGCAGTTGGGGCAGGTGATAATTTCCTCTACCCCTTTCATGAGTTGAAGGTAGGTCTGGGGCGGGACGTGCATGAAGCAGGCCTGGCAGGCCTCGTCCTTTATAGGGGTGACCGCCACGCCGGCGCGCCTTTCCCTTATCGTTTCGTATCTCTTGAGGAGCGGGGGGCTTATGGGCTTTGCGGCCGCCTCTCTTTGCTCCAGCTTTTCCTTTATCTCCTTCTCACACGCCTCGCTGCTCGCCTCGGCCTCGGCGGTGGTCCTCTTAATCTCCTCTTCCTTCTCCGCGATCCCGGCCTCCGCGGCCTCGATCCCGGCCCTCCCGGCGTCGAGCTTCTCGCTCAAGGAGGCGGCCTCCATCTCTTTCAGTTTTATGGTCTTCTCGGCGTTCTTTATCTCTTTCGTTAGGGCCGAGTACTCCTTGTCGTTCTTTATATCGCCGAGCCTCTCCTGGTCTTTTTCTATCCTCTCCGTATTGGCCCTTATATCTTCGTCCGCTTTCTTCTTCTCTCCGGCGAGTTCCTCGACCTCCCCGGAAAGTTTCTCCCTCTCCCCTTCCAGCCGTTTGAATTCCGCCTCCGTGCTCTCTATCTTCTCCCGGTATTCGTTCTTCCTCCGTCCTATGTCTCTCATCTCGAGGTCTATCTTCTGAAGCTCTCCGAGCAGTTGGGCGGGTGTTGGCAAAGCTGACTCCTTAAAACCACGGGGAGAGTCCCGAAGGTTCTCCCCGCGATATGGTTATTTTGGTGGGCCCACCTGGACTCGAACCAGGGACCGACCGGTTATGAGCCGGTGGCTCTTCCAACTGAGCTATGGGCCCTCTTGGGATACGAATATTCAAGGTATACATGCGGTGCCTGAAAAACCCGCCGTACCGGCGGGTAACTTGTCTATTGTAAATAAATAGCGTGTGCATTGTCAAGGCCGGAATGGCGCTATTCGGAAAACACCTTGAGCTTATCGCTGCGGACCGGGTGGCGCAGTTTCCTCAAGGCCTTGGCCTCTATCTGGCGTATCCTCTCGCGCGTGACGTTGAACCTCGCGCCCACCTCCTCGAGCGTGGATTCCGTACCCCCGCCCACCCCGAACCTCATCCTCAAGACCTGCTCCTCCCTGTCCGACAGGGTGCCCAGCGCCTCGTTCAGCCGGTCTATGAGGTTATAGTTGGTAACGACGTCGTGCGGGGCGGAGAGGTTCTTATCCGCCACGAAGTCCCCTATCTGGCTGTCTTCCTCGCCGACCGGGGTCTCAAGGGATATCGGCTCTTTCGCTATCTTCAGCGCCTTTCCCACCCTTTCCACGGGGATGCCGATGCTTTCGGCCATCTCTTCGTGGGTGGGCTCCCTGCCTTTTTCCTGCACCAACCGGCGGCTTACGCGAACAAGCCTGTTTATGGTCTCGGTCATGTGCACGGGTATGCGTATGGTCCTGGCCTGGTCCGCTATGGCCCTGGAGATGGCCTGTCTTATCCACCATGTGGCGTAGGTGGAGAACTTATAGCCCCTGCGGTATTCGAACTTATCCACCGCCCGCATAAGCCCTATGTTCCCCTCCTGGATGAGGTCGAGGAACTGGAGCCCCCTGTTCAGGTACCTCTTGGCTATGCTGACGACGAGCCTCAAGTTCCCGCTTATGAGGCTCATCTTCGCCTCTTCCGTTCTCCGCTGCCACAGCCCTATCTTCCTGACCACCTCGAAGAGGCCGTCCCCTTTAAAACCTGTCGAGGCCTCCACGGCCCTCAAGCCCCGGCGGACCCGGCGGAGCTCCGCGACGGACTCCTTGAAGCGCTCTCTACTTATCTTGAGCCTGCGCTTCTTACCCCCCTTTATCTCCCTCTCGGCCTTGAAGATCTCCTCGGTCCCGAGCCCCGTCCTCCTCTCTATGGAGCGTATCATCCTCCTGAGCTTCCTTACCTCGAGCGCGCCCTCCTTGAGCCTCTCCACCACCGTTGTGAAGATCCCGGAGATATTGTCCAGGTCGTCGAGGAGCCCGACTATGCGCTCCACCTTCTTCTCCCTGCCCTTTTCGGTCAGGAGCAAGTTTCTATAGAGCCTCTCGGCGGCGGCTACGTCCTTAACCGTCCTCTCCGGGTCGTCGGCTTCGTCGTAGCAGTCCTGCAGCGTCCCGGAGGCCTTTTCGCGAACTCTCCTTTTAAGCGCCCCCAACTCCTCCGATATCAACGGAGAGCCGACGGCCTCCCGTATCATTCCGGCCCGGCCCTCTTCTATCTTCACTGCCAGGGCGACCTCTCCCTCCTTCGTGAGGAGGTAGGAGGAGCCCATCTCCCTGAAGTATGCCCTGACCGCGTCGTAGCTCTTCCCGCCCACCCCGCCCGCCTCTGAAGAGACGAACGCCGCCGCGCGCGGCGACACGGCCGGGCTGCCCTCCACGTGTCCTTCGGGGGCTCCCTCTGGCAGTACTTTCTTCGGCTTTTTCTTTCCGGGCGCTCTTCTTTTCTTCACGTCGCCAACCTCCGGGGGAGGGGGGGGGGAGGGGGTATCAATTAATCAACGTTTATGCCCTCTCTTCATCCTGTTTCCCCGCTCCACTCCGTCCATGACCTCACGGGCGGTATCGGCCCGTCCGCTCTCCTCAAGGTTCTTTATAAGCTCTCTTGTCTTCTCTTTCGGTCTTCCCCTGTTGAGCACCTTATTCAGGCAGTCATCGAGCATCCTCTCCGGGCTTTCCACAAAGCCGTCGTCCTCTTTGAAGAGCACGCCCGCCATCCAGTTCTTCACCTCTTCGCTCTCCCCCCCCCCCTCCGCACACTCGACAAGCGCCGACGGCTCTATGCCTCCCTTTTTGAAGGCAACGCCTACCGTCCCGGCCACCTCCTTCATAAGCGGGTCGGTAAAGAGGGCGAAGGCCTCGGCCACCCTCTCGCCGTAGAGCTCCGGGTGCCTCAAGACGACCTTCAGGAGCGTAGCCTCGGAGAGCCTCGCCCCGGGAGAGGGCATGGCCTTTGCCGTAGCGGCGGCCCCCCTCCCTTTTCCGGGCGGACCGGGTTGGCCCTTCAGGGCCCCGTACACGGCATCGACCCCGATACCCGTGGCAGAGGCTACCTTTCCGGCGTAATGACCTTTCTCGGCGACGTTCTTTATCTTTTCCAGATAGGGTATGGCCCTGTCGAAGTACCTGGCCTTGCCGTCCGCCGAGTTGAGGTCGCACTCGCTTTTGAGCCCGTCGAGGAAGAACTCCATAAGCGGCACGGCACCGGCCACCGCCCCCTCCATCCCCTTGCGGCCTTCCTTCTTCAGGAAATCGTCCGGGTCCGAGCCTGCGGGCAGAAGCACTACCCTGGCCGGAACGGCCTCGTCGATAAATATATCCAGCCCCCTGACGGCGGCCTTCCTCCCGGCCTCGTCCGCGTCGAAGAGCGTATAGACGGCGTCGGCGTACTGCTTGAGCCTCCTTATGTGGGCCGCTGTGAGGGCGGTGCCCATTGTGGCCACGGTGTTGGTAAAGCCGTGGCTGTGAAGGGCCAGGAGGTCGAAGTAGCCCTCGACGACAAGCGCGTAGCCCTCTTTGGTTATGGCCTGCTTCGCCTGATAGAAGCCGAAGAGCGTCTCTCCTTTTTTAAAGACCGGCGACTCCGAGGAGTTAAGGTACTTCGGCTCGCCGCCGCCGAGCTCCCTCCCTCCGAAGGCCACCACCTTCCCCCTCGGGTCGGTTATGGGCACCATGAGCCTGTCCCTGAAGCGGTCGAAGCGACGGCCGTCCTTGCTCGAAAGCACGCCCGCCTTCTCTGCCACGGCCGGGTCGACGGACTTCTTCTTAAGGTAGCCCGTAAGGCCGTCCCAGCTCTCCGGCGCGTAGCCGAGCCTGAACCTCTCGACAATCTCCCCCTCGTAGCCCCTTTTTTTCAAGTAGTCCCTGGCCTTCGCCCCTTCGGGGCCTTTGAGCTTCTCGGTAAAGTACTCGAGCGCACCCCGGTTGGCCGCGAGAAGCGCCTCGACCACCCCGTCCGCGCGCGCCGCGCCGCCCGTCCTCTGCTCGGCTATGGTTACGCCGTAGCGCCGCGCGAGCGTCCTCACCGCGTCCGGGAACGAAAGCCCTTCGTGCTTCATGAGGAACGTTACGACCGTGCCGCTCTCCTGGCAGCCGAAGCAGTGAAAGAGTTTTTTCTCCTCGCTAACGGTAAACGAGGGTGTCTTCTCCGAGTGGAACGGGCAGAGCCCGAGATGGTTCCGCCCCCTCCTCTTAAGCGGCACGTACTCGGAGATGACCTCCACTATGCCGGCCCTCTCCTTTACCTCTTCTATCTTCTCCGGAGGTATCATCGTCTACGCAAGCTCCACCACGGTAACCCCGGCCCCGCCGCTCAAGGGGTCTCCCTCTTTGAAGCCCTTTACGAGCCCGTTGGCCTTTAAGTGTTCGGATATCACTTTCTTCAATATACCCCCCCCGACGCCGTGAATGACCTCGATGGACGAGAGCCCCTCCATGTGGGCCATGTCTATGGCCCTGGTGGTTTCGGCCACCGCCTCGTCGGCCCTCATGCCGATAAGATTTATGGAGTGGGGCGCACCGCCTCCTTCCAGGACGGTAAGGTCGGGCGCACTCCCGGCGGCCCCGGCCCCGGCCCCGGCGGCCCCGGCGGATCGAACCTTCGTAAGCCTGCTGCACGCGACCCATATCTTTATCCCTCCCGCGGCGAGTTCAACCTTCTTCCCCGCCAC
>JAZGJJ010000061.1 GCA_036482575.1 Thermodesulfobacteriota bacterium | reverse complement strand
AATAAGCGCGCCGATAACCAGCCCCAGGCCGGCGTACCCGGTACGCAGTATGCCCAGGCATAGCGGCAGGGCGAGCGAGGCGAATATCGAGCCGGCGGAGACGTACTTGGTGGCAAGGGTGACCATGAGAAAGACCGTCGCGCTCAAGAGCGTAGCCACCGGCGAGATTACAAGGAAGATGCCGACCGCCGTTGCGACCCCCTTGCCGCCCTTAAAGCCCAGGAATACCGGAAAGAGGTGGCCGAGGAAGGCCGCGAGGCCGACGATGCCGACCGACATCTTCGATAGTCCGAGGAGGAGCGCCAGCCCCACCGGGAGCGCCCCCTTGCCGACGTCGCACGCGAGGGTTACCGCGCCGGCCTTCTTCCCGGCGATACGGCTCACATTGGTCGCCCCTATGTTGCCGCTGCCGGCCTCCCGGGGGTCTACCCCCTCGAAGTAGCCCGCGGCCAGTATCCCGAAGGGTATCGAGCCGAGGAGATATGCGCCTACCGTCAGGAATAAAGTCAGTATGAACTCCATAGTCCGCCTCCTCTCTACTCAACCGTAACGCTCTTAGCCAGATTACGCGGCTGGTCCACGTCCGTGCCCTTAAGGACCGCTATATGGTAGGCAAGGAGCTGGAGCGGCATTGACATGACTATCGGCGTCAGGTAGTGTGGGGCGGCCGGGACCTCTATTACGTCGTCCACCTTCTCCGACGCACCACCTTTACTACCTGCGTCCCCCTCCCCAACAACGGCTATCACCATCCCCCCCCGGGCCTTCACCTCTTCCATGTTGCCCATTATCTTGGGGTAGCTCGCGTCCCTCGGGGCGAGGACCACGACCGGCATTTCCTCGTCTATAAGGGCTATGGGGCCGTGCTTCATCTCTCCGGCCGGGTAACCCTCGGCGTGTATGTAGGAGATTTCCTTCAGTTTCAACGCCCCTTCGAGCGCTATGGGGTAGTTTATCCCGCGACCGAGGTAGAGGAAGTCGCGCACGTGGAAGTACTTCTTCGCTACCTCCTCTATGTGGCGGGTGTCGTCGAGTATCCTTTCGAGCTTTCCGGGGAGGCGCACGAGCTCCTGCACGAGCTCCACCCCGCGGTCGTGGTCTATCCCGCCCGTCCCCCCCCTCCCCCCCCTCCTCCTGCCGAAGTAAAGGGCGAGCAGGAAGAGGGCAGTGAGCTGGGTGGTAAAGGCCTTTGTCGAGGCCACGCCTATCTCCGGGCCCGCATGGGTCATAAACGTCCAGGCGGCCTCCCTCGCGAGGCTGCTCCCGACGACGTTACAGACGGCAATGACGGGAGCCCCCTTCTTCTTCGCCTCCCTTACGGCGGCAAGGGTGTCCGCCGTCTCGCCCGACTGGGATATGGCAAGGACGAGCGTGTCCTTGCCAACGAGCGGGTTGCGGTAGCGGAACTCGCTCGCGAGGTCCACCTCCGTCGGCACGCCGAAGAACTCTTCGAAGAGGAACTTCCCGACAAGGGCGGCGTGCCAGGACGTGCCGCAGGCCACGATGTACACTCGCTTTATCCCCTCCAGGGGGACGTTAAACCCGTCAAGGAAGACGTCGCCCGACTCCTCCATCACGAGCCCCCTGAAGGTATCGGCTATGGCGCGCGGCTGCTCGAATATCTCTTTCAGCATGAAGTGCCGGTAGCCGCCCTTCTCGGCCATTACCGGGCTCCAGTCTATGGTAACGGGCTCTCTATCCACCTTATTGCCGCGGGAGTCCGTTATCGTAACGCCCTTTCCCGTTATGGTCGCCACCTCGCCGTCCTCCATGAAGACGGCCTTGCGGGTGATATCCAGTATGGCCGGCATATCGGAGGAGAATACCGTCTCACCCTCCCCGAGACCCACCACGAGCGGGCACTCCATCCTCGCCCCCACTATCCTGTCCGGCTCTTTTATACTTATGGCGGCGAGCGCGTAGGTCCCCTTAACGCGCTTTACGGCTTCGCGGACCGCATCCTCCAGTCCCCTGCCCTTCTCCACCTCCCGGCTTATGAGGTGGGCGAGGATCTCGGTATCGGTCTCGGACCTGAACTTTGCGCCGTCTTTTTTAAGCTCATCTCTTAAGGCGAGGTAGTTCTCTATGATGCCGTTATGTACCACGGCCACCCCGCCCTCCAGGTGCGGGTGGGCGTTCTCCTCGCTGGGCCTGCCGTGCGTGGCCCAGCGGGTATGCCCTATGCCGACGCTCCCCTTGATCGGCTCTTCGGCTACCTTCTTAACGAGCCCCGCTATCTTACCGACGCTCCTCCTTAACCCTATCTCCCCCCCGTTAAGCACGGCGAGCCCCGAGGAGTCGTAACCACGGTACTCGAGCCTCTTAAGCCCGCCGAGGAGTACGCCGCTTGCGTCCCTCGGCCCTATGTATCCGACTATCCCGCACATGGTTTTAGTGCCGTTATGCGTGATGCGGAAAAACCTTCCGTATAACACACCACGGCCTTATCCTTTCTTCCTCTTTTTTACCCAGCCCTTTACGATTTTCTGCTCGGCCCTCGATAGCGCCAGCGAGCCCGCGGGTACGTTCTTCGTAATGGTCGAGCCAGAGCCTATGTAGGCGCCCTTCCCGACCCTGACGGGCGCCACGAGCTGCGTGTCGCTCCCTATGAACGCCCCGTCCTCTATGGTGGTCCGGTGCTTCCCGGCCCCGTCGTAGTTGCAGGTTATGGTGCCGGCGCCGATATTCACGTCCTTACCTATTACTGCGTCCCCGATATAGCTAAGATGGTTGGCCTTCGTACCCTTCCCTATCTTCGAGTTCTTGACCTCGACGAAGTTCCCTATCCTCGCCCCGTCCCCTATGGAGTTGCCGGGCCTGAGCCGGGCGAACGGGCCGATGGTGGCGTTCTTACCTATAAGGGAGGACTCTATCATGGAGAAACTCTTGACCGTCGTGCCGGGCCCTATGACGGAGTCCTTTATCTTGACCCCCTCCTCTATGGTAGAGCCCGCGCCGACGGCCGTCTCACCCACGAGATGCACGTCCGGATAGAGGGTCGTATCCCTGCCTACCCTGACGCCCGAGTCTACGTAGGCCGAGTCCGGGTCCATGACCGTAACGCCCGAGAGCATGAGTTCGGTTACTATCCTCCCCCTCATGGCGGCGCCTGCGCGCGCGAGCTCCACGCGGGTATTGACGCCCATTACCTCCTCGGGGTCGAGATGGGTCAGCGCCGAAACTTTTTTTCCATTTTTTCTCCCGCCGCCTTCCGAGGCAAGGGAGACGAGGTCGGTAAGGTAGTACTCCCCCTGGGCGTTTTTCTTCTTGAGACGCTTCAGGTTTTTAATAAGGAACTCGGAGCTTACGACGTATATTCCGGCGTTCACCTCATGAATGTCCCGCTCGGCGCCCTTCAACTCCTTCTGCTCGACTATTCCGGTAACCCTCCCCTTCCCGTCCCTAATGACCCTTCCGTATCCGGTGGGGTCCACGAGTATCGCGCTTACAAAAGAGAGGACGGGCCTCTCCCTTCCCCTTGCCCGGCGGTGGAGTTTCAGGAGGGCCTTTATGGTGGAAGCGGTGATGAGCGGCACGTCGCCGGAGAGGATAAGGACGTCGCCCTTAAAACCCTTTAGCCCCTTCATCCCGCACTTTACGGCGTGGCCCGTACCGAGCTGTTGGGACTGGAGGCAAAACTTCATCCCCCTGCCCCCCTTACCATCTTTTCCAATGAGGGCGCTCCTCACCTCTCCGCCCCCGTGGCCCGTAACGACCGCGACCCTCTTCGCGCCGAGGCTCCTAAGCACCTCTATCGGGTAGTGGAGCATGGGTTTCCCGGCCACCGGATGCAATACCTTGGGGAGAGCGGACTTCATCCTCTTCCCCTTACCCGCGGCAAGGACTATGGCTGCAAGACCTTTCACATTCACCAAGATATATCAACCTCCCTGCGCCGTCAAGCCATTATTTATGCCTCAGCAGCACCCTGAGGGTATTTCAATTCCATGACGACCGTTGCGGGTATTCGATACCAATGCTGTATTGGGCCGCTTATGGCGTTAACCGTGCGGCAGCACCCTTTACATCCCCCGCGCCCTCTGGTAAAATCAGGGCTTATGAGCATTAATGAAGATATACCTTTGCTCGACGTCAAGCTCACGAAGCTCAAGGTCGAGTACGAGCAGTACTTCATGCACATACTCAAGCGGGAGCCCCTCCGGCTAAGGGAAGATGTCGACCGGCTGGTCAGGCGCTACAGCAACGTACCCATCAGCAATACCGGCCTCAAGTACAAGTACCAGAGCCTGGTCGGCAGGTACATCTCGTACAAACAGTACTGGGCCAGGACGATCCGGGCCATCGAGGAGGGCACCTACGTGAGGAGGGCCGAGGGAGGGGGAGCGAGGGGGGCGCCCCCGCCGGAGCCGACAAGGTCCGCGGAAAAGCCCGTCGACCCCGGGATGCCTGGAATGCCAGGGATGGAAGACATCTACAAGAAGTACCTCGACGCGAGAAAAGAGTGCAGCGAATCCACTGACGACGTCTCCTATGAACGGATCCAAAAGGGCGTAAACCAGCTTAAGAAGAAGGCCGAAAACACTTACGGGAAAGACGTGGAGGTGAAGGTCTACGTAAAGGACGGCAAGGCGACTATAGGGGTCGTGCCAAAGAAGAAGTAGCGGCCGCAGGCAAAAGTTCTATCAGCCTCCCCCTCCTCCCCCTGCTTTTCCCTTCCCCGTCACCCCCCCTTTCCGGTCCCACTTTTCCTTCATGAGTCTTTCGAGGTTCTGCCGTACCGCGGCGGAGCCGGGCTTGAGCCTTAATGCCTCCCTGTACTCCCTTACGGCCTCGTCGGTAAGGCCCATACTGGCGTAAACCGTCCCCAGGTTGGCGTGCGCCCCGGCGTGGTCCGGCTTCAGTCCGAGCGCCTTTTTGAACTCGGCTGCGGCCTCCTCCATCCTCCCCTGCCCGGCATAGACGGTCCCGAGGTTGTAGCGGGTCTCGGCGCGGTCCGGCCCGAGCCTTAAGGCCTCCCTGTAGTGCTCCCCGGCGGCATCGAACCGCCCCTCCTTTGCATGGACCGCCCCGAGCCCGTAGTGGGCCTCGGCCGCCAGACCCCGGTCCAGCCTCGCCACCGCGGCGTACTCCCGTTCGGCCTTCTCGTACATGCCCTTGCTGACATATATCTTCCCGAGATTGTAGCGGGCGTGCGCGAAGTCAGGCCGGGAGCGGACCGCCGCCTCGTATTCCCCTGCGGCCTCGTCCAGGAGCCCCTGCTTCTCAAGGGCTATCCCGAGATTATAGTGCACCATCGGGTGGTCGGGCCGTGCGGCAAGGGCTATCTTGTACTCCTCGACTGCCTCGTCGAGGAGCCCCTGCTTCAGGTAAACGCCCCCGAGGTTATAGTGCGCCTCCATGTGGTCGGGTTTTAGTTCCACGGCGGCCCTGTACTCGCTTGCGGCCGCTTCCGCGAGGTCCAAAGCGTCGTAGGCGCGGCCGAGGTTATTGTGCGCCCTCGCCTTCCCGGGGCTCTTCCGGGCGACGTCTTCCCAGAGCGCCCGCGCGTCCCCGAGTGTGGAGTTCCTGCCATGGGAGAGAAGCGAAAGGGTAAGTACCGCCAGTATCATGACCAGCGGCGCGGCAAGGGCGGGCCGTAAGCCGACCCCCTCTGCAGCAGGCCCCTTGTCTTCAAAAAGCTTCCGTTTCTTCCTGCTCGCCTTGCCCATGGCGAAAGGGTATCACGGCGCTATTTCGGATGCAAACGGCTTTGTACGGGATTCGAGCGGTAAGTCAGAGGGTGGAAAGAGGTGCCGGGGGAGGGGGGGGTTATTCCTTTGCCTTTTCGCAGACGCCCACCCGCGCACTGGCAAGCTCGAATACGCGTAGCGCCTCCCTGTACTCGGGGTTGTCCGGGGTAAAGGCTTTTAAGCCCTCGTCGGCCTCCTTAAGCTCCTCGCGGGCCTTCTCTATATCTATGTCGCCCGCGCTCTCGGCGCTGTCGACGAGGATGGTGGCCCTTCCCGGCCCGATCTCGGCGTAGCCGCGGTCTATTGCGAGCCGCCCTGTAGTGGAGTCGGCGGTCTTGTAGGTAATCTCGCCGGGCTTGAGCGGGCTCAGGAAAAGCGTGTGCCCCTTAAGGACCCCGAACTCGCCCGCCTCGCCGGGGGCCACCACTTCCTCGACCTCCTCGGAGAGGATAAGCCTAAGCGGCGTTACTATCTCAAGCAGAAATGTATCGGCCATAAGAGTATCCTTCTTAGCCCCCGGCCCTGAGCTTCTCGGCCTTTTCGGCGGCCTCCTCCAGGGTACCGACCATATAGAAGGCCTGCTCGGGCTTGTCGTCGTGCTCACCCTCGCTTATCTCCTTAAAGGCCTTTACCGTATCCTTTATGCTCACGTACTTGCCGGGCGTGCCGGTGAACTGCTCGGCCACGAAGAAGGGCTGACTCAGGAACCTCTGTATCTTCCTCGCCCTTGTGACGACGAGCTTGTCGTCCTCGGAGAGCTCGTCCATGCCGAGGATGGCGATTATGTCCTGGAGGTCCTTATACTTCTGGAGTATCTGCTGTACGCCTCTGGCGACGGCGTAGTGCTCGTCTCCGACTATCTGCGGGTCGAGGATCCGGGAGGTCGAGTCGAGCGGGTCGACGGCTGGGTATATGCCGAGCTCGGCAATCTGACGCGAGAGGACGGTCGTTGCGTCCAGGTGCGCGAAGGTCGTTGCCGGGGCCGGGTCGGTAAGGTCGTCGGCCGGGACGTATATGGCCTGGACCGAGGTGATCGAGCCCTTGGTGGTCGAGGTAATCCTCTCCTGAAGCTCACCGACGTCGGTGGAGAGAGTCGGCTGGTATCCGACGGCAGAAGGGATGCGCCCCAGAAGGGCCGAGACCTCGGAGTTGGCCTGCACGAAGCGGAATATGTTGTCTATGAAGAGCAGCACGTCCTGCCCTTCTTCGTCCCTGAAGTACTCGGCCGCGGTAAGCGCCGATAGCGCGACCCTTGCCCTCGCGCCCGGAGGCTCGTTCATCTGGCCGTAGACGAGAGAGGCCTTGTCTATAACCCCGCTCTCCTTCATCTCGAGCCAGAGGTCGTTGCCCTCCCTTGTCCTCTCGCCGACCCCTCCGAAGACCGAGAAGCCGCCGTGCTGCTGGGCGACGTTATTTATGAGCTCCATTATGAGGACGGTCTTGCCCACGCCCGCCCCTCCGAAGAGACCTATCTTCCCGCCTTTCAGATACGGGGTCAGAAGGTCGACGACCTTGATGCCGGTCTCGAAGACCTCGAGCGTGGTCGACTGCTCGGCGAAGCTCGGGGCGGGACGGTGGATGGGGTAGGTCTTCTCGCTCTCGATGGGACCCATCTCGTCGACCGGCTCGCCTATGACGTTCATGATCCTCCCGAGAACGGCTTTTCCGACCGGGATCTTGATGCCCTCGCCGGTATCGATAGCCGCCGTGCCGCGTACGAGCCCCTCGGTGGCGTCCATGGCGATGCACCTTACGGTATTCTCTCCGAGGTGCTGGGCGACTTCGGCGACGAGGTTCCACTCCTTGTCGCTTATGCTCGGGTTCGAGAGCTTTATGGCGTTATATATCGCCGGCAGTTGCCCGGGCGGGAACACTATGTCCAGCACCGGCCCTATTACCTGCGTTACCTTCCCCTCTATTTTTTTTCCCTTTTTTCCCTTTCCCTCTCCCATCTCAGAAAAACCTCCTCTTTTATAGACAGACGCTAAACCGTTTTATCACTTGAGCGCTTCGGCGCCCCCTATTATCTCCATAAGCTCGGTGGTAATGGCCGCCTGGCGGGCCCTGTTGTACTTGAGCGTGAGAGAGCCTATCATCTCCGAGGCGTTCTTGGAGGCCGAGTCCATGGCGGTCATCCTCGCGCCGTGCTCGCTCGCGGCGGTCTCGAGGAGCGCCTTGAAGAGCCTTACCTCCACATAC
>JAZGJJ010000060.1 GCA_036482575.1 Thermodesulfobacteriota bacterium | reverse complement strand
TTGCCCACCCCGCCCTTCTGGTTGGCTATGGAGATGATCCTTCCCATAATATTCCGAGAGTTTACCACATAAGAAAAGCTTTTCAAAGGGTTTTTTGTTCCACGTGGAACAAGTGGTGCGAGGAGGGGGGGGTCAGCCGTGTTCCACGTGGAACACGACAATCGTGGTCTTCCGGTCCGCAAAGGGGACGTCTACCTCGTGCAGGTCGAACTTCCGCCCTTGCATGCTTTCGAGCTCTCCGGCGAGCTTGCGGTCCTTCGGCCCCTTCATGGCCAATATAATGCCGCCCGGGGAGACGTAGGACCAGGCGGCCCCCAAAAACTGCCTGAGATCCGTAAAGGCCCTTGAGGTCACGCAGTCGAAGGATCTTCTGAACTTCCACGCAACCCTCCCGTCCTCGGCACGGACGTTCATAACCCTTATGCCGCCCAGATCCAGTAACCTTATGATATGTCTAAGAAAATGGACCTTCTTCTCAGTGGCCTCCACAAGGGTAACGTCGAGCCCCGGTGAGGCGATCTTAAGCGGGATGCCGGGAAAGCCCCCGCCCGAGCCTATGTCAAGGAGCGTCTTTGTATCTCCCAAAAAGCGCAGGGGGGTCAGGGAATCGAGGAAGTGCCGGGTTACTATGTCGTGATCCGAGCTGAGAGAGGTGAGGTTTATCTTCTTGTTCCACTTCTTGAGCTCTTCGAGGTAGGTGATGAACATCTCCACCGAGCGTTCGCCCAGCTCCACGCCAAGCTCCCCGGCCCCCTTTGCGAGGGTATCCTTCAGCTTCCCTTTATCCATATTTACCTTAATTATCAAGCAGTTATAACTTCCCCCACCCCCTCCCTCCGGGAGGGGGTGGGGGTGGGGGTGGGGGGAAAGGTCCTACTCAAGACCGACCCTTACCCTGTACTTTACCTTGACTTCCCCGTCCTTGGGGACTTTTACGTCGAACCTCATGGTAAAGGCGTCGAGCTTCTTCACGGGGTGGCTCTTTTTAACGACCCTCCAACTTCCCGGCACGGGCTCCACCAGACCCACGGTCACGTCCTCTTCCTTGTGGTTCCTCAAGGTTATCTCCCACTCGGTCTCGTAGAGGCGCGTGGTAATCTGCCTGAAGTCGGTCTGGACCCTCTCGACCACCACGTCGAACGCCTCTCCGACCTTGAGCCTCACCTCTTCGTCCTTCGGGGTATGGTCCACACGGTCCTCTCCTATGAACTGGAGGCTCTTATCGTCGTCCTCTTTATAGATGCGCATCACTCCGGCCGGAAGAGGCATGCCGAGGTTGTTCTCCTTCGAGTTCTTGAACTTTACGTATACGTTCACCGGCTGCTTGGCGTTCCGCTCCCTGTATTGCCTCGTGTAGTAGGTGTTGAGGCCGTAGACGAGGAGCTCCTTCTCCACGCCCACGCCCGAGGCTTCGAGCAGGCTTATCTGTTTCGTCTGCCGGTCCTTTATGGTGGTCTTTCTCTGCAAGTCGTAGATGTGGTACTCGAAGAAACCCTTCTCCTGGAACTGAGGGGCCCGTGCCATCTTTTTCGCCACTCCCTCGTAGAGCATATCCATCCTGAACTCTTCTTCCGCCCTGTTGACCTCTCCGGCCACGAGCTTTAGCCGGGCGTTCTTATATGTGGCCCCGCTTCTGTTATCCACGGTGACCCAGCCCGAGAGCTCGGCGCTCGTATCGGCCCGGTCGAGCACCACCACGTAGTCGGCCTTCCAGGATATATTCCGCGTAAGGTAGGAGACCTCGAGGCTGTGGGCCCTATCGGTCCCGCTATCGTAGAGCCACGTAAGCGTCGGTTTTGCGATGAGATTTTCCGGTATCTCCGGAAGTACCCTGTAGCCCGGATGGCCGAGGAATATCTCCGTACCCACCCTGTATATCTGCCCCTGATTGTTGCTGAGGAGCGTAGCCTCGACAACCTCTTTCCTGTCCTGGTACCTGTTCCAGTCGATCAACTTTATCTTCTTGCCCACGTACTTGTCGAGGAGTTTTTCCGCGTTCATAAGGTCGTACTCGTAGTTCTGCTCGAGCACGCCGAAGGCGTCGGGGAAGTTGAGCGACTTGGCGTGTACGGTAACGGGCATGATACCGGAGGCCACGTCCATGAAGCGGAGCTCCCCTTCACCCGTGGGGAGTTTTATCCTTCTTGTATCCTTCACGAGGCCGAGGTTATTATTATAGACCGTTACCTCGACACCGGTCTGGTCTTCTCCGGTACTCTTTGTTATTGGCTCGGCTGTGGCGGTAACGACCGAAAGGGCCAGCAGGGCCGCGAGCGAGAACGCACAGGATATTAGCTTCATCGTTTTGTCCCTCCTTTATTTAGTTGGATATTCTAAGCTCCATGCCCTTTAGACGGTCCCCGTCTCAAAATCCTTTGCCGAACTCTTCTGATGGCCTAAATATTTTTTGCTCCCGCCGCTCCGGTTGGGCCGATCTTCCTGAGGTGTACCATGAGCATGGAAATAGCGGCCGGAGTCACCCCGGGTATGCGGCTCGCCTGGCCGAGCGAGAGCGGGCGGGTGCGGGTGAGCTTCTCCCTTATCTCGGTCGAAAGGCCGTGGACCTCTCCATAGGAAAGCCCCTCGGGTATTTCGACCCCCTCCATCTTCTTGAACCTCCCGGCCTCTTCCACCTGCCTCCTTATGTAGCCCTCGTACTTGGTCTCTATCTCGATGGAGCGGAGCACGTCGTCAGGCAACCCTTCGGGGGGCAAGCCCCCCGGCGGGGGGGGGGAAGTCACGCTCTCAAGGCTCAAAACCGAACGGATA
>JAZGJJ010000059.1 GCA_036482575.1 Thermodesulfobacteriota bacterium | reverse complement strand
GCAGCCTTGAAGGTCAAGAGTATTATTTGCGCAACCAAACTAAAAGCTGCTTTACTTGACCCTCCGACAAAACCCGTCCTTTTCGTCCGATTATGCTATATACGGAATCTTTGTTTGTCTTGAATACCTTTTTAAGCATCGGGAGAAAACTGTCGGATAGCTTGCTAAACTTGGGCGTTGGCCTGCCATTCCTGTCGAGTAGGAATTCGTAGTCCTTCCTGTCACCGATAACATAATTCTCTTTGATTCCTTCGAATCTGTCTTTGTGGGTACCGTTATCTCCCCGTCTGTTATAGCGACCATTTCCGGTTACAATGATATTGCCGTTGGGGTTCTTGTTTTTGTTCATTCTTTTTCTTTTCAGTTTTCCGTAGGCTTCTAAGTGCGTCACGTTGTCTTCTACCTTAAAATAGCCATATATCATCTGCGGTAAAGGCGATGCCTTTGGCAATACAAAAAACACATAATCATCTTCTCCTACCTTCCGCCTAAAATCCGTACGGCATATCCCCCATGTTGGGGGCATTGTCCAGAAATGGGGGTCGTTCTCAATCCAACCGTTTTTGCCGCCACACTTTGAGGTGCAGACGTTGGTGAAAGCCCCCGAAATATAAATACGCCCTTGCATTGTTTGATTTTTATAGTGGCAAGCCCCCCTACGAAGCGAAGGTATGGCCGCAGCCCGAGCAGACCGTGGGCTTCCTGCCGCCGGAGAGCGCCACGAGCCCTATGGGGAAGAAAAGGATTGCCACGACTATCTGCCACGTCGCGAAGCCGCCGCGCTTTGTGAGGTGTGAGCATTTGGGACAGCTTATATCCGCCAAGGTATAGCCTCCTTCATTTCATGCAGCACCCTACTCCACCTCTATAAAGGTCATCATGCCCCTTGGGTATTCGCCGTCGTCCACTATGTGGGGCTCCACGTGGCAGTGGAACATCCACTTGCCCTTGTGCTTGAAGGAGGCCTCCATGACCCTCACCTGGGCGGTCGTAAACATCTCGGTGTCCGACTTGTAGAGCTTTGCGCCCGTGAACTGGTCGAGCACGTCGGCGACCGCGCCGTGGATGTGCGGGGCGTGCACCTCGTAGCCGAAGGCGACCATGACGATCCTTATACGCTCGCCGACCTTCGCCTTAAGGGGCTCCGTGTCGGGGTATGATTTGGAGTTTATGGTGTGCGTTTCGTAGACCCCGTCGCCGTCGATGTCCCACTCGTCCCAGAAACTTATGAACTCCCTGTCGTAGGTCTTTTTCTGCGCCGGGTCCTCGACTATCAGGAGCCCGTACATCCCCATGTCCATATGCTTGGCGGCGTCCACGTGGCAGTGGTAGGGGTAGTAGCCGGGCTCTTCGGCTATGAAGTCGTATACGAACTCGGTCTGAGGGTCCTGCGCGTGGTTGGGGTGGAGTTCCTTATCGCCGGTCCCGTCCATCTCGAAGGGGTGGGAGCCGTGGATGTGGATGGAGTGGGGGTTGCCGCTCGTGTTCTCGAAGTATATCTTGACGCGGTCTCCCTTGTTGACCCGCATGACGGGGCCGGGCACCGTGCCGTTAAACGCCCATACCGTGGCCGCCTTCTCGGGCTCCCTGAGGAGGGTTATCTTTTTCTCCTCCACGTTGAAGTAGAACTTCTTTACCGGATGCTCGGCGGCAAGGAGCGTGGTGCCGTTTATCGCAATCATGGCCGCCGCGATTAAGAGTACTCTCTTCATGGCCTTTATCCCTCCTTCGCCCAGGTTCGTATAGTGGGTTCGCACGGTGGGTTCGTCCGGTAAAATTATAGCACAGGATCGGGGGCTGTCAAACCGTGGACGGCCTATCTACAGATCCCCCAACCCCTTAAGGGCCGCCCGCATGTTCGGCACGAGCTCCTTAAGCCCCTCCATCTCGCCTGTGGTATACCAGCCGAAGCCGCCTATCTTCTCGGGCTCCCTTACCTCGGGCTCGCCTTCGACGACCTCGCAGAAGAACATCCGTACGGAGAACTCCCCCTCGGGCGAGTGCGTGTCGTATACGCCGAAGAGTTTTCCCGGCCGGACCCTTATGCCGAGCTCTTCCTTTATTTCCCTTACGACCGCCGCTTCGGGCTCTTCGCCGGGCAGGAGTTTTCCCCCGGGCGGCTCGAACCTGAGCCCCCCGTGTTTTTTATTGTGTACAAGGAGCAGCCTCTTATCTTTTATAATAAGTCCGGCCACCATCTCCCGCTTCATGGGGTTATGACGCCTTTTTCCTTTTTTCTATGCCGAGGTCCCGCATCTTCCTCCAGAGCGTAGTCCTGCTGATACCGAGCTTCCGGGAGCACTCCTGGTACTTCCATCCGGCATCGTCGAGCGCGCGTATGATGGTCTCCCTTTCTAGCTCCTTAAGCGGCTTATCGCTCGCCAAGACCCTCTCCACAGTGTCCATGTCCCGGAACTCCGGCGGCAGGTGCTCGGGCGCGATGGTCTTGCCGTGGCATCTCACGAAGGCGTGTTCTATTATATGTTCGAGCTCTCGGATGTTGCCGGGGTAGTCGTGTTCCATGAGTATTTCGAGGGCCTGGGGGGAGATGTGGGTAATCTCCCTCTTCATCTTCTTGTTGAACTTGTCTATGAAGTGGTTCGTCAGCAGCGGGATGTCGTCCTTACTCTCTCTTAGCGGCGGCAGGGTGACGGTTATCACCTTGAGCCTGTAGTAGAGGTCTTCCCTGAACCGGCCGTTCGCGGCCTCGACCTTCAGGTCTTTGTTGGTGGCCGCTATGATCCGGACGTCCGCCTTAAGGGTCCTGGTGCCGCCTACCCTCTCGAACTCCCCCTCCTGGAGGATTCTCAGGAGCTTTACCTGGGTCGCGGGCGAGATGTCGCCTATCTCGTCGAGGAAGATGGTGCCGCCGTTGGCGAGTTCGAACCTGCCGGGCTTGTCGGCGATGGCGCCGGTGAAGGCACCCTTGACGTGGCCGAAGATCTCGCTTTCGAGGAGGCCCTCGGAGAGGGCGGCGCAGTTGACCCTTATGAAGGGGCCGTCCTTCCGGGGGGAGTTCCGGTGGACGGCGTGCGCCCTGAGTTCCTTGCCCGTACCGGTCTCGCCGAGGATGAGTACGGTGGCGTCTGTCGGCGCGACCTCCCGGAGAAGCCCGTTTACCTCGAGTACCTTGTGGTTCCTGCCGATGATGCTGCCGAAAGAAAACCTGTCCTTCAGTTCGTCCTTGAGCCCCTTTATGAGCGAGACGTCGCGGAATATCTCTACCCCGCCGATGACCTTGCCGGTCTCGTCCTTCAAGAGCGCGGTATTTATGCTGATCTCGGTTTTGCCGCCGGTCCTGGGGTTTTCGAGCACGGCATCGTAGTTGTAGATGTGCTCGCCGGTCTTTATGGTGGTGTTTATGAGGCAATCGAGGGTACAGGCCGAATGGCACATAACGTCCCGGCACTTCTCGCCCGGTGAAATCCTATCCACGCCGGCCCTCTTGAGGATCTCCCTGGCCGCGCGGTTTACGAAGAGCACCTTGTGGTCGAGCCCCATCACAACAACCCCGTCGGCTATGCCGTTAAGGATGGTGTCGGTATTAAGCCTTACAAGGGTTTTTATTTTCTCCACCTATGGGCTACCTCCTATACCCTTCATTATACCGATGCTCCGGCAGAAAGACAACGGAAATGTTTCAAAAAAGAAACACTTTTTCCGTTTCGGCTTTAGTCCGTTTTGAAATAACAAAACCCCCACCATGGGCGTGGTGGGGGTTTTGTCTGGAGGCGAAGGGAAGGTTCCCCCTCGTGATACACCTTTGCGAGTCGGTGGTTCTTCCTTCGTCCGCTTCAGGGGTAAGGCGGTGTTATACAGCCGTACCCGTAGGGGTGGAGCTGCCGACAAGCAGGGCCAGCAGTGCCGTGGCCATCACGACGGCGAAGCTTAAGAACGCGTAGGTGGTGCCGGCTATGCCAACAATCGCCAGGCCCGTAAGCCCCGTCTTTGCGTTTTCGAGAAAGTGTGTGTTCCTCATTTTGGTTCACCTCCTTTTGTAGATCTGTCTGGTTTAAGACTCGTACTGTCCTTATATACTCCAAGAACCGTGCCAACTTGCACAACACCCTGATTTCATTATGGTTTTCCCTGAAAGGGGATAAGGTGAGGCTGACGGAACTTGTTTCACCGACGCAACGTTTCCATCAATGAAACAAAAAAACATAACAAAATCAGCGAAGTACAAAAACGTTTCACAGAAGAAACAATTTCATAACTGAAACATGCGGCTGCGAGGGCGAGAAATGATGGAAATAATGGAGATAAGGGAGATAAAAATGTCCTTGCGGGTGCGGGGCTGGAGCTGCAGGGCGGTCTTCTATATACTTGACTTTTCTCCGGGGCTATTTTATTATAAAAGTTCAGGAACGATCAAGACTAGTTAAGGAGGTTATGAGCAAATGAGCGATTGCGGAAGCGGCTGCAGCGATGGCACAGCCGGACCCTACTCAGAGGGCCGAGAGCTTGTGGAGTTCGTGTCCAACGCCCACGGCGGCGGCGTGGGCAACTCGCCGATACCGAACGGCGGTTTGACCGCGACCTGCCAGGGCTGCGGCAAGGAGTTCCGGATGCAGACCTTTGTGGCCAAATGTCCCCATTGCAACGGGGTGCACGCGGTAAGCCCCCCGAGGTGCGACGACCCGGCCAACATCCAGTTCGCGGGCGAGGGCTACAGTCTGCCGGGGGACGGGTAGTACCGAGCTTGTAGGCACACCATAAAGGGGCGGGCATTAGCCCGCCCCTTTTTTAATTTGTGGAGCAGAGGTTTCTTTCTCGATATGGCCGACTTATCCAAAAGCATGAAGGGTCTCTTCCTCTTTATATGTGCGGCGGCGGCGTTCTACCTTTTCATGACGCTCATGCCCCGGACGGAAGACCTTCCCGTCCAGACCAGGGAAGTTCCACATGCCGTTCGGGCGGGCGGAGCATATGAGCCGACGGTTGCCGCCATAGTAAACGGCAAGGAGATACCCATGGAAGAGCTCTCCTTTTATATAGAGGGCGAGCTGAAACGCGCCGAGGAACTGGGCCAGGAAATTACCCCTTACATTGAAAGGGCGGTTCGAACGGGGTGGATAGAGCGCGCCGTTACGAGAGAGCTGCTCTACCAGCGGGCCGTATCGGAAAGTATAGAGGTCCCGGATTCGGAGTTACGGGAGGCTTTGGCAAGCCCAAAGTACAGCCGTGGCAATATGCCCCCGAATAAACTCGAGGAGTTCGTACGGGTAGACCTGATGATAAATAAGCTCATAGACGTGCATGTCCTGTCCAAGGTCCCCGTATCGGACGAGGACGTGAAGAACTACTATGAAGACAACCCCGAAGAGTTTGGGGAGCCCGAGCAGATCAGGGCACGGCATATTCTGATAGAAGTAAAGCCTTCGGATTCGCAGGAGGAGAAGGAAAAGGCCCGCAAGAAAGCCGAGACCGTACTGGCCGAGGCCAGAGACGCGAAAAGCGATTTCGCCAAGCTGGCCGTAAAGTACTCCGAGGGGCCCTCCGGGGAGAGAGGGGGGGACCTGGGGTACTTTTCGCGTGAAGACATGGTGCCGCCCTTTGAGGAGGCGGCTTTCGCCATGAAACCCGGTGAGGTCAGCGACGTTGTGGAAACCCGCTTCGGGTACCATATTATCAAGCTCGAAGACAGGAAAGAAGCCACTACCATCCCGTTATCCGGGATAATGGAGCAAGTAAGGTTCTTTTTAAAGTACCGGGAGGGTTCTAAAGAAGTGGAGGAATGGATTGCCGTGCTCAGGAGCGAGGCGGAAGTAAAGATTATCGAACCGGCCGGAACTCAGCAAGGGGCTCCCCAGATGGAAGGGCATGGTGAGTTGGCAACGGGGACCGTCGAACCTAAAAGTTCCGCCCATTCCGC
>JAZGJJ010000058.1 GCA_036482575.1 Thermodesulfobacteriota bacterium | reverse complement strand
TCATTATTGGATGGGGAGGAAAAAATCCTTGCACCAGGTGGTGTTACAAGTTTTGTATCGACTACGGCCCTTGCCGGGTTCCGGCCGTTTGAAAACCTCACCGTAAGCCGGGGGTCGTCCCTCACGGCCGTACCGCTGCCGACCATCACGCAATCCACGGTATTTCTAAGCTTATGGACGTAGTTCCTGGCCTCTGGGCCGGTTATCCACTTCGATTCCCCGCCTCCGGTGGCAATCCGCCCGTCGAGGCTCATGGCGAGCTTTAAAATAACGTAAGGAATCCCGGTGGTTACATGTTTTGTATAGGGTTCGTTAAGGGTCCGGCAGTCGGATTCCAGCATGCCGGTCACCACCGTGATCCCGGCGGCCATGAGCTTCTTTATGCCCCTGCCCCGAACCCCTGGGTTCGGGTCTTTCATGCCCACAAAGACCCTCTTAATCCGGGCCTCGATAATGGCGTCCGTGCACGGCGGGGTACGGCCGTGGTGGCAGCAGGGTTCGAGGGTCACATAGAGGTCGGCGCCGCTGCTTTTTCGGCCCGCCCTATCGAGCGCCTCCACCTCGGCGTGGGCCAGCCCGGCCTTTCGGTGGTAGCCCCTTGCTACTATCTTCTTCCCCTTTACGACTACCGCGCCTACTGCAGGGTTTGGACTTGTTCTCCCTAATCCCTTTTTAGCGAGACTAAGGGCGGCCCGCATGAACTTCTCATTTGGCACGGCCGCTCTTTTTCTTTTTAATATTACGGAGTTGCTTCATTTCTCCCATAAATTCATTTATGTCCGTGAACTCCCTGTAGACCGAGGCGAACCTCACGTAGGCGACCTCATCGAGGGCCTTAAGCTCCTCCATCACGGCCTCCCCGACGTCCGTGCTCGGGACCTCCCTCTTCCCCGACTCCATGAACCGGGTCTCCACCCTTGCGACCGAGCCCTCGACCTCCTCGATGCTGACGGGCCTCTTCCTGCAGGCGGTCCTTATCCCGCCGAGTATCTTTGTCCTGTCAAAGGCCTCGCGCCTGCCGTCCTTCTTTACCACCAGCGGCAGAGTCTCCTCTATCCGCTCGTAGGTGGTATACCTCTTTCCGCACTCGAGGCACTCGCGCCGCCTTCTGGTGGCGATCCCGTCCTGGGAGAGACGGGAGTCTATTACCTTATCCTCTATATGGGCGCAGAAAGGACACTTCATAGAACTGCAATATACAGGATACGCGGATAAAAAACAAGGACGACACCATGATGGTGTTTCCTTTTCTGAACGGACGTTAGTGGCTTATGGGGCGGAAATTGCAATGGGGCCTCGTATGACATTGACCGTGCGGCAGCACCAGGAGGGAGGGGGGCTCTCGGGCTTACCGAAAAACTCCTACGGCCGCTTTTCCGCTCCGGTAGAGATATCCTCTCCCTTTCCCGTAATAAAAAACCCCTTCAGGTCGTCCACGAGGGTATAGACGACAGGGACGACGAGGAGGGTAAGGAAGGTGGAGGTCGCCATGCCGCCTATGACCGCTATTGCCATAGGCGCCCTGGCCTCGCTCCCCGGCCCGATGCCGACGGCCGTCGGGAGCACGCCGAAGACGGTCGAGAAGGCGGTCATTAATATCGGCCTAAGCCTTATGGGCCCGGCCTCCAAGATAGCCTCGTGCATCTCCATGCCGCCGCGCCTGAGCCTGTTCGTATAGTCCACAAGGATTATGGAGTTCTTCGTTACGAGACCCACAAGGAGGATTACGCCTATGAGGCTGAAGATATTGAGCGTGTTCCCGGTAAGCCACAAACTCCCGAGGGCCCCGACAACGCTAAGCGGCAGCGAGAGCATCACGGTAAAGGGGTGAATAAAACTCTCGAACTGCGAGCCCAGCACCATATATATCACTATTACGGCCAGGAAGAGCGCCACCATAATGCTTGCCATGGACTCCTTGAAGAGCTCGGCCCTTCCCTCGAGTCTTGTGGTATAGCCCTCGGGCAGGACCTCGGCGGCTATGGCGGAGATGTCCTCTATGGCCGAGCCGAGCGTCTTACCGTCCTCCAGGTTGGAAGATATGGTGACGCTCCTCTGGCGGTCCTTTCTGTTTATGACGCTCGGGGCGGCCTCCTCCTTGACCGTAACCATGTTAGAGAGCTTGACGAGCCGCCCGTCCCGCGCCCTTACCATGAGTTCTCCCACGTCCTCGGGCACCGTCCTCTGGGACTCTATGAGCTTTACTCTCACGTCGTAGCGCTTTCCCGCCTCCTTGAACCTCGTGACGTCCCTGCCGCCTATGAGCGTATTTATGGTGCTCGCGATCCGGGTTGTGTCCACGCCGAGGTCCGCGGCCCTGTTACGGTCTATGTTGACCCTGAGTTCGGGAAGCCCTATATCGAGGTTCGTGTCCACGTCCACTATGCCGGGGATCTTTTCGAACCTCTTTACTATCTCGCCCGAATGGGCGTCGAGCCCCTCTATGGTGGGCCCCTTTATGGTAAACTCAAGTGGAGAACCGCGGTGGCCTCCACCGAAACCAAAACTCATCGCACCCACGAAGGCCCGGAGGCCCGGCTCGCTGTTGATCTCGCGCCTCGCCTGGCCTATCACCGCACTCTGCGCCCGCTCCCTATCTTCGGGAGGGTGCATCCTGACGAACATGAGGCCGCTATTTACCCGGCCCGCCTCACCGAGCCCTATGGCGGCGAAAAAGCCCTTTATCTCCGGGAGGCCCTTCAAGACCCTCTCGCCGTGGGCGAGTTTGGCGTCGGTATAGTCTATGGAGGAGCCTATGGGGGTCTCGAAGTTGACGATAAAGCGCGACTGGTCCTCCGGGGGTATGAACTCCTTACCGAGAAGCGTCCATATGCCGAGACTCAGGACGAAGACCACGAGCGCCACCGAGACCACGAGCACCCTGTGCCTGAGTACCAGGGCGAGGAGCCGCCTGTACAACCCCTCCACCCTCTTAAAGAGCCCCGGACGTTCCGTGGTGGTGGAAAAAATCTCCTTTTTGCGCACCTTCAGGAAGCGAGAGGAGAGCATGGGGGTGAAGGTAAGCGCTATGAAGGTAGAAAGGGATACGGCTATCGCGACCGTTATGCCGAACTCGTAGAAGAACTTGCCCATAAGTCCCTTCATAAAGGCCACGGGTACGAAGACCGCCGCAAGAGAGAGCGTGGAGGCTATGGCGGCGAAGGCGAGCTCGCCCGCGCCGGCCCGGGCGCTTTCCACCATGGGTGTGCCCCGCTCGCCGTGCCGGTAGATACTCTCGAGGATTATGACCGCGTCGTCCACGACGACACCTATGGCGAGTGTCAGGGCGAGCATGGTCATGGTGTTAAGCGTAAAGCCGAGGAAGTATACGAAGAGCAACGCCCCCACCATGGCGAGCGGAATGGTGACGCCCGTTATAAGCATGGCCACCACGTTTCTGAGGAAGAGGAAGACCACCAGCGCGGCGAGGATACCGCCGAAGATGAGCGCGAACTCCATCTCCTCCATTGCGTCCTCTATAAACGTAGACGAGTCGAAGGCCACCTGCACCTTCATTCCGGGCGGGACGTCCGGCATCGACCTTTCGACCTCCGCCTTTATAGCCCTGGCCACCTTGACCGTATTGGCCCCGGCCTTCTTCCTTATCCCGAGCCCCACCGCGGGCTCGCCGCTGTACCTGGCGACACCCCTCTTGTCCTCGAGGCCGTCCTCCATGTGCCCTACGTCGCGGAGCCTTACCGGGGAGCCGCCCTTCCATGCCACTATGAGGTCGTTGAAGGCGGCGACGGTCGGGAGCTCGCCCTCGGTCTTTACGGCGAACTCCATCTCGCTGCTGACGAGTATCCCCCCGGGTATCTCGACGTTCTCCCTCTGGAGCGCCTCGACCACGTCGTCGGCGGTAAGGGCCCGGGCCTCGAGCTTCGCCCTGTCGAGCCAGACCCTTATGACCCTCTCGCGCTTGCCGCCGACCATTATCGAGCCCACTCCCTCTATGGTCTCGAGCCTTACCTTAAGCACGTCGTCGGCGAAGCCGGTTATCTCCTGGATGGGACGCTCTCCGGAGACCGCTATCCACATGATGGGAGAGCCCTGTATGTCGAGCTTATCGACGACCGGGACGTCGGACTCGTCGGGCAGTTCCCTCAACACCCCGTTCACCTTGTCCCTTACGTCCTGGGCGGCGATGTCGATGTCCCTCTCCATCTTGAACTCTATGGTGACTATCGACGCCCCGTGGGAGGAGGTGGAGGTAAGGTTCCGTATGCCCTCGATGGTGGCGACCTCCTCCTCTATTATGTCGGTCACGTTCTCTTCGACCACCTCCGGGCTCGCGCCCTCGAAGACGGTGATGACCGTGACCACGGGGAAGTCGACCCTCGGGTACTGGTCCACCCCGAGGCGAGAGAAGCCTATGGCGCCGAAGACGAATATCGCCGCCATAATCATGAAGGTCGTAACCGGCTTCTTTATGGAAAATTCAGGAAGAAACATCCTATATTACCGTCCCCCTTTTGAACTGTTCCGTTAATCGACGACGTTTACCTTCGCCCCGTCGGTAAGGCCGTGCGCGCCGTCCACGACGACCTTCTCCCCCTCGCCTATGCCGTCCAGCACTTCAACCTTACCCCCGTGCCTCTTGCCGACCCGAAGCTCCCGCCGGCTCGCCGCCCCGTCAGAAACGACGAAGAGCACGGACTTGCCCCCCCTCGTTATCACCCCGCTCTCGGGGACGAGGAATATGCCCGCCTTCATGCCGGTTACGATCCGGACGTCGGCGAAGAGGCCGGGCTTAAGGAGCCCGTACGGGTTGGGTATCCGGGCCTTTACCTTGAACGTCCTCGTGTCTTCGTCAAGGGACGGGCTTATAAAGTATATGGTCCCGGTGAACTCTCCGTCGGGGGCGGACTCCACCCTTACCCTCACCTGCTGGCCGGTGCGCACCTCGCCAAGATACCTCTCGGGTATGGAGGCCGACACCTTCACCGGGTCTATATCGATTACGCTGAAGAGCTCGTCCCCGTCCTTTACGTAGCTCCCTCTCGACACGTACCTCTCCGAGATGAAGCCCGTAAGAGGCGAGGTAACGCGCGAATCCCTGAGTTCCCTCTTTGCAAGTTCCAGCGCCGCCTCGAAACTCTCCACCTCGGCACTATGGGCGTCCCTCGCTGCCAACGCCTCGTCGTACGCCTCCCTCGTTACCATGCCCTCGCCTGCGAGTTCTTCCTTTCTCTTTAGATCCTTCTCGGCGTAGTCGAGCTCGGCTCCGGCCTTCCGGAGGTCGGCCCCGGTCTTCGCCACCCCGAGGGAGAACTTTTTCTCATCGAGCACGGCCAGCGGCCCTCCCCTCTTAACCCGCTCCCCCTCGTCTCTGAAGATGCGCGTCACCCTGGCCGCGACCTCCGCGCTTACGACCACTTCCTCCTCGGGCTCGATCGTGCCGACCGCCTCGACCCTCTGCACCACGTCCTCGGCGGCCGCGGTCCAGACCCTTACGTTCGGAGGCGGCGCCTGCCGGGCGGCATTGCCGCCCTTACCCCCCTTACCCCCATCCTCACCGCCGCAGGCGTAGAGGAACACAGCCGATAAAATGCACAGAAGAACGACTTTTTTCTTCATTTAAGCTCCGCCTCCGTAGGTTTCTTTAACGCCAGTACCTTACTGACTTCATCGAGGAGTATGCCGGCGCTCTTCTTGACCTCGATGAGCGCAAGCTCGTAGTCGTAGGTCGCGCCCATGAGCCCCGTCTGGGCTTCGACCAGCGTGGTGCCCGCGTCTATAACGTCCATCGTGTCCGCGAGACCGTGGGTGTACTGCTTGAAGACCATGGAGTAGTTCTCCTCGGAGAACGAGAGCTGTTTTTCGTAGGAATCCATTACCGAGGCCGCCGAACCCATCTTATTGTAAGACCGCCTTACCTGAAGCTCTATATCGCGTCTCAGGGCGAGCCTCGCGAGCTCGGCCTCCCTCAGCTTGCTCCTCGCCTCTCCAAGCTCCGCCCTCCGGAGCCCCCCCTCGAATATGGGAAACTCTATGGTCAGGCCGGCGTAGGCGACGTCGTTCAGGAGGAACGGGGTCGACGGGGTCTGCTCCCTGTAGGTATATACCCCTTCCAGCTTGAGGCTCGGCCTGAAGTGGCCCTTGACGTAGTTTATCCCCTCGGCGGCTACCTCCTCGTCGATAAGCTTTCTCATGTAGTCCTTCCTGTGCCGAAGCGAAAGCCCGATAAGCTCGTTCACGCCCATGTCTATCCCACCCTCATTGGTTTCCGGACGGAAGATCTCCATGGGACCGGTAACGCCGGTAAGTCTCCTTATCTCGTCCTCGCCGTCCCGAAGGAGTGCTGCGGCCCTGGTGAGTTCGGCCTCGGCCCCGGCGGCCTCGGCCTCGTCCCTCAAGACCTGGGCCCTGGTGGCGCTGCCCACCCTGAAGCGGGCCTCCGAGACCCTGAGCCTCTCTCTTGCCCTCTTAAGGGAAGCCTCCTTTATCTCCACCTCTCTTGCGGCCTTCAGGGCCCCGTAGTAGGCCCTGGCCGTATCCATAATAACGTTCTCCCTCGCCTCCTCCAGCCCGCTCCTGCTTCCGGCGAGCCTTTTCCTCGCCTGCCTTATACCGCTCTTCGCCCTGCCGCCGCTGTAGAGAGGCTGGGTAAGCCGGGCCTCGAAACGCGTGCTGTCCTCGGGCTGGAGTAGGAACATCTCGCTCCCCTTCTCCTCCGAATACCTCGTATAGGTACTCTCGAGATCGAGAGTCGGCAGGACGTAGGAGTACGCCTTGTCTATGTCGAACTCGCTCTGCGTCATGGACTCTCTCGCCATGCCGACGCTCTCATGGCCCGCAAGCGCCATGACGAAGGCATCGTAGAGGCCGAGCCGGGTCACGCCGCCGAACTCCCCCCCCTCACCCGCCTTACCCACCCATGGAGCGGACAAGACGGAAAGGGAAAGAAAAAAGAGCGCTATAATAAAACGGCTTTTCACTTCACTTACGTCTTCCCTTCGCCATGCCGTTCATAAAGATATCCACGAACATTTCGGCCACGTCCTCCGGCCGCCGCTTAAAGAACTTCTTGAAGCCGAAGACCTCCTGGAACATGCAGTAGTGCGCGACCATCCCGGCAAAAGCCCTTGCCGCGAGCTCGGGGTCGCCCTTCTTTAACGACCCATTACGCATAAGCTCACCCACGTGACCCGAGAGAAGCTCCAGGCTTTCCATGCCTCGGGACTTCATGAACATATCCGAGAGTTCGTGCCCCTCGAGGGCGCTGAAGAAGAGGAGCCTCGTAAAGGTGGTGTCCTGCCGGTACCTCTCCATTATAAGGAGGGCGAGCTCCTTGAAGAACTCCCTGCCGCTCTTTCCCTCGAGCCTTGAGGCAAGGAAGAGCCGTCCCTCGGGGTCGGTGCAGTACTTGTCTATGAGTGCTGCGTAGAGATCTTCCTTCCTGGCGAAGTGCTTGAATATGGTGGCCTCGCTTATCCCGGCCGCCCTGGCGATCTCTCTCGTGGTCGCGCCCTTAAAGCCCTTTTTGGCGAAGAGCCCCGCGGCAACGTCCACTATCTGGGCGCTCCGCTCCTTGCCTGGCATCCTCTTCTTTTTCTTCCCCGGCATCTATACCCTCTCCAGAGCAGTATTAAGTAAGTAAGCACTCACTTATATACGAGTATAGTCCCGTCCCCACCCGCTGTCAAGGGAAAACGGTGCTGCCGCACGGTTGACGCCATACGCGACCGAATTGCAGCCTACACCCCGTCCACCCCAGACGGCAGCTCCGGATTTGAAACACCGTCACGGTGCTGCCGCACGGTTGACGTGTACGCGGGCCTGATAGTCATTTCGTCCGCAGCACACAGGTGGTCGTCCTGAATATTGAACAGCGTCACGCTGGGCTACGATTCCAATTGACACGCGGGGGCGTTGGGTGTTAAATATTAAGGCTTGCGAATGGGGCTGTAGCTCAGCTGGGAGAGCGTTTGGCTGGCAGCCAAAAGGTCAGGGGTTCGATCCCCCTCAGCTCCACCAAAAAAAGACAGAGGGGGTCAGCCTTATGGGGCTGACCCCCTTTTACGTGAAGACGCACCGGGGGGGGGGGGGGTGCCTTCCGGCAGCCCCCCCTCCCCCACTTCATCGCCACCATGCAACATCTTCCTACGGTACGGCAAATATGCTATCATGAACTGTTTTTGCGAAGCTCGCTCGACCCCAAATCAGGATTTTGATCATGACCGGAATAAAAACGCCACTTACTCACTATATCGACATCATATACGTCCTGACGCAGAAGGAGATGAAGGTCAGGTACAAGAGCAGCTACCTGGGCTATCTATGGTCCGTACTGCATCCGCTCGCGTTCGCCCTGGTCTTCTTCATGGTCTTCAAGGTGGTCATGAGGATAGGGATGGAGGACTACGCGATATTCCTGATTGCGGGGCTGTTCCCGTGGCAGTGGTTTTCCAATTCAATCAACTTTTCGCCGATGATATTCATCAACAACGCCGCCATCGTAAAGAAGGTCAAGTTCCCCAGGGACACCCTCCCCCTCTCGGTGGTGCTTCAGGACATGATACACTTCATCCTGTCCATCCTCGTTATAGTCTTTTTCCTTCTCATATACGGCAGGGCCCCCTCCCTCTCCTGGCTATACGGCGTACCGGCCCTGCTGGCAATACAGTTCCTGATGACGTACGGCATATCGCTGGTGGTCGCCTCGGTGAACGTCTTTTTCCGGGACCTCGAAAGGCTCACGACTATATTCATGACCTTCCTCTTTTACTGCACGCCCATCATATACCCCGAGACCATGGTGCCGGAGAGATATCAGTACCTGCTGAGCCTGAACCCCCTCGCTCCTCTTATGATAAGCTGGAGGGGGCTTTTCCTGGACGGGACGGTGGAGCCGGGATATCTGATGCTTAGCCTCGCGTATGCGGTCGTCTCGTTCGTGCTGGGTCGTATGATATTCAAAAGACTCTCCTGGAAGTTCGCGGAGGCCATATGAACGAGCCGGCTATAGTCTTCGACGGGGTCTGCAAAAGCTACCCGCTATACCACCATATGGAGGGGATTAAAAACTTCCTCTTCCGCCTCCCCAGCGCCATAAGCTCCATGAGGAAGTCGAGCTACGAGGTGTTGAGGGACGTCTCGTTCGAGGTCCGCAAAGGGGAGTGCCTGGGCATAATAGGAAAAAACGGCTCTGGCAAGAGCACCACCCTGGGGCTCATCGCCGGGGTGCTGAGGCAGTCGAAGGGGCGTATCGCCGTAAGCGGCAGGGTCTCCCCCATACTCGAACTCGGGGGGGGGTTCCATCCGGAGCTCACGGGAGAGGAGAACATAGTCCTTAACGGGGTGCTCCTGGGCCTCAGAAAGAAAGAGGTGGAACGCCGGCTCGACGAGATTGTCGGGTTTTCGGAGCTGGGGGAGTTCATAGACCAGCCGATAAGGACCTATTCGAGCGGCATGCTCGCGAGGCTCGGCTTCTCGGTGGTCGTGCACCTCGACCCGGAGATACTCCTCATAGACGAAGTGCTGGCCGTAGGCGACACGAAGTTCCAGAAGAAGTGCATCGATAAGATGCTGGCCTTCAAAAGGGACGGCATTACGATGGTCTTCGTCTCCCACGCCATGGACGACATAGAAAAGATATGCGACAGGGTCGTATGGATCGAGGACCATTCGATAAAGATGGAAGGCAAGACCCGCGAGGTAGTCGAAGGATATACCAATGGGGGATAAGGTAGTTCGAGGATACCGTAATCGAGGAAGCGACATGACACCATGCCCCATATGTGAAAGCACGGACACAACGCTTGTGTCCGTAATGAAGAGTGTCTGCACGGGAAGCCTGGACGAAGAGTTCACTTTATACAGGTGCCGCATGTGCGACAGCGCGTTCTTCCGACCATTTCCGCGGGACAACTACGCGGAGAGCTTGAACGTATACGCGGACAGATTCGAGATAGAGCATACCGCCGGGGTGTTGTTTATGGCGAGCCTGATATACCCGCTCAGAGCAGTGCCCATAAAAAACTCGCTTGACATAGGGTGCGGCCTGGGGTTTCTCACGGACATCGCAAGGGAGACACTGGGCATCGAAAGGACTCTCGGCATAGAGCCCGGAAAGAGGCCGAAAATATTCGACCATGAGGTAATAAACGGCTACTTCCCGGGGTGTCTGGATAATAAGGGAGAGCCGTTCGACTTGATCTTATCAAGTGAGGTTTTAGAGCACACACACTCCCCTTCCGAATTTCTGCAGGGCATAGTATCCTCGCTCGGCAAGAACGGCGTCGCGGTCCTGACGACCCCGAACGCCAACGGTTACTTCAAAATAGATTGTGCTACGGAAAAAAGGCTTACGGCCGGTCCGGGAGGCCACACGATACTCTTCTCTCCGAAATCGGTAACCATGCTCCTGGATAACATGGGTGTCCACCACCGCATCTTCTTTTCGGAAGGAGCGTCCGGAGACAAGCATATGATCGTATATCTGTCCAGGGACGCCGACCTGCTGTCCCGGATAAATTACCTGAGACCCACGACTCCGGAAGTGATCGATTTCCTGGACGGCTACCTGTGGAATACAATAAAAAAGATCGAAGGCCGGCCCGGCGAACGAAAAAAATGGCTGTACTTCGGCTACCTGTTCCGCTTGATAGAGCTTCGAGTGAACAGGGGTAACTACAGGGCATGCGAGAAGATAATGGACGACATGATAGCGGGGCTTGAGAGTTTTTATCGGATAAAAATATCCAACCTCGAACCCGGAATTAACGAAATGGACGCGGAGGATATCTCCTTCGACGGCTTCATGGAACGGTTCCCTGCGTTTCTTGGCAGGTTCCTATACTTCCACGGCCTTTATTTGATGAACCATAAGCGGGAGTTCAATTCGGCCCACAGGGCCTTTAAAGCCGCGTGTAACGTTTTGGAACTGGGACAGAACTTTCCCTTCTTCTTTGCCGACCGTGAAATTATGAAACTATCGAACAACAACAAACGGCTTGCCAGGCGGCTTGCATCCACTGAGGGACTACCTCCGGGGCTAAGCACTGCAGGGCGTGGCCTGGTGAAATTAATCGATCTTGCCGGACATATCGACAGGCCGACCCTTAAGAAAGCCGTGTACTATCTTAAAACTTACGGGTTGAAGAGGTTCATGGAAAGAACGCTGGGAAAGGTGTTTGTCGACACGAGGCTAAGAGAAGTTATGCTGACTATCGCGTCGATTCCTTTCCTGATAAACAAGCAGAGCATCGGGAAGGTACGCGCTTATCTCAAGGTGTTCGGCCTCAAGATCACCTGGAGAAAGATTGTCGGCAAGATCGAAGGTACGGCGGGGCGCAAAACCGAAGAAAGGTTATATCAATCGTGGATAAAGAAGCAGGAGCCGAATGAGGACGGACTAAAAGTTCAAAGAAACAAAAAGTTCGAATACGAACCGAAGGTAAGCGTCGTGGTCCCGACCTTCAACACCCCGGCGCGGTTCCTGATAGAGATGCTGGAGTCTGTCCTGAGCCAGACATATTCAAACTGGGAACTATGTATCGCTGACGGGAGAAGCGCCGGGGGTCACGTGAGAGAAATATTGGAAGAGTATGCCGGGATGGACAGCCGCATAAAAGTTGCCTTCCTGGATGAGAACAGAGGCATTGCCGGGAACTCAAACGCGGCCCTTTCGCTCGCCACGGGGGATTTTGTCGCCCTCATGGACCATGACGATATCCTGCCGCCGTTTGCACTCTTCGAAGTCGTAAAGGCGGCAAACGAAAACCCCGAGGTCGACTTCATATATTCCGATGAGGACAATATATCGACGGACGGCAAGGAAAGGTCCAACCCTCACTTCAAGCCCGACTTCAGCCCGGATTTACTGCGAAGCTGCAACTACATCACGCACCTGTCCGTCATAAGGAAAAAATCGATCGATGATGTGGGTGGCTTCAGAGAGGGGTACGACGGCTCACAGGATTACGACCTCATACTCCGGGTTACGGAAAGGGCAAGAAAAGTGGTCCACATACCGAAGGTTCTATACTACTGGAGAAGGAGCCCCTCTTCCGTCTCGGACAATCCCTGGTCCAAGATGTATGCCTACGAAAACGCAAAAAAGGCATTGGCAGACCACCTGGAAAGGTCGGGCCTGGAAGGGGATGTAGAACACGCTTCATTCCTGGGAGCCTACAGGACAACCTATAAGATAAAAAATAACCCAAGGATTTCGATAATCATCCCCAGCAGGGACCACGCGGAGGAGTTGAAAAGATGCGTCGGGTCGATCCTGGACAAATCCACTTACAGGAACTTCGAAATCATAATCGTTGAGAACGGAAGCAGGGAAGAGAAGACCTTTGAATTCTATCGTGAACTGAAAAGTTCAGGGAATATACAGGTCGTGGAATGGGACAGGCCTTTCAACTATTCGGCGATTAACAACCATGCCATAGAGTTCAGTTCCGGCGACTTCATCTTATTTTTGAATAACGACACGGCAGTGATTAGTCCGGACTGGCTTGAGAGGATGTTGGAGCATGCATCGAGGGAGGAGGTCGGGGCGGTAGGCGCCAAGCTTTACTATCCCGACAAGACCGTCCAGCATGCAGGCCTGATCTTATGGAGAGGCGGCCTGCTCGGCCATTCCCACAGGTACTCCCCCATGACCTCACAGGGGTATCATGGCCGCTTAAGCGTCGTTCAGAACCTGTCCGCGGTTACGGGTGCATGCCTCATGGTACGAAAAGAAATATTTAATGCGGTCGTCGGGTTCGACAACGAGTTTACATGG
>JAZGJJ010000057.1 GCA_036482575.1 Thermodesulfobacteriota bacterium | reverse complement strand
GGGATACTCTGGGGGTTTTTCTTTTTCTCCGCCTCCATGTTCGCCGGCGCGGTGTGGGCATATCTCGCCTGGGGCACCTACTGGCTCTGGGAGCCGAAGGTCATCTGGTCCTTTATCGTATGGTTTTACTACGCGGGCGCCATGCACGCCTGGCACGTCAAGGAGTGGCGGGGGAGGGGGCTCAGCATAGCCACGGTTGGCGGCTTCTTCGTGGCTCTCTTTACCTACCTCGGGGTGGGGCTGCTGATGAAGTCGAGCCACAGCTTTTAAGCCCGCCACTTTCTGTCCTTCCCCCCTTCCCCGTGTTACTGCAGCTCCTCTTCCATGACTGGCTCCGGGGCCGGCTCCGGGGTCGCCGGCCCGTCTGTCCCGCCCGGCGTTTCCGGCGGCGCGTCGAACATGTCGCGGAATATCCCGAGCAGGCTCTTGCTGAGGCTCCTTATCGGCATGGGCCGTACGTCCGGGTCCTTTAGCGGCCCCTCTATCTTGTAGTACATGCTCACCGTGCTCTTGTCCTTGCCCTCTATTATCCAGCCGACGATAGGTATCTTCGAGATCAGCTTGTCTATCGTGACGAACGGGTGTATGCCGAGCGTTGAGTCGATGGTCTTCGCGGCGGTGTCTATGCTGCCCATCGCGGACATGCGTATGGACTTGCTGTCGAAGGTCAGGTTTTCGGTGGAGACGACCCCGTCCTTCACCGTAAAGTTCCCCTTTATCCTCTTGTAGGGCATTCCCTCGTCGAAGAGTTCGGTGATGGACACTATGTTCACGATGGAGAAGACCTTGCCGAGGACCACGAACTTCCAGAGGTTCCCCTTGCTGGCCCTGAGCCCTATCTCTCCGTTTATGCCGCTCCTTAGCGGCTTGGCCCCCCTACTGCCGGAGAGTTTTATTCCCGCGCTGACCTCACCGCTGGCTATCTTTTCTTTGGCGCCGAGCTCTTTTATGAGAGGCCCCAACTCCGCGTTAAGCACCAGGAGGTCCGCGGTGAAGAGCAGCGGCTCCTTCGGGTCCCTGAAGTATACGCCGTCCCCCCCGGCCTTTCCCGAGTGCGTGGTGAGGGCCACCGAGGGGAATAGGACGGCCTCCTTATCGAGCTTCACGTCGGCGACGAGGTCGCCGAACGATATGCCCCAAGCCCGGCCCTTTTTTATCGAGATCTCCCCACGGCCCGTGAGGGAAGGTTCCCTGTAAGGTTCAGGGGAAGGTTCTCCCCCGGGCGGGGTTTTCCCGGAGGGGAAGATGTCGTCGGTATCGAAGTTGTCCGCGTGGAGGTCGAACTTTACGTACCCCGTCGCCACGTCCGGGACCTTCAACTTTCCGGATACGTCCGTCGTGCCGATGCTTATCCCGTCAATGGAAACTACGGCCCTTCTACCGGCAAAGCTCGCCACCGCGTCCATGTTCGTGACCGACCTTGCAAGGCGGGGGAGTTTAAAGAGCCCGTTGCTGACCCTTACCTCTCCGTCGTAGGACGGGGTGCCGCCTTTGTGTATCTTGAGCCGCAGCGAGAGCGTTCCCTTGGAGGGGGCCTCCCGCACGAAGAGGCCGGATATACCCACCAGGTCCGGGATTTTTATTTCGTCGGTGGAGAACTCCATGTCGTAGCGCCCACCACCCTTCGGCATATTCCCTTTAAACGCCAGAGACGAACCGCCGAACTTAAGGGTCCCGTCTTCTATAACCGTGTCCTTCTCTTTGAGCCTTACGGCGCTCTCAACCGTCATGGGGAAGTCCCATTCCTTCTCCAGCACCTTGCCGTAGGTGACGGCCGCGGGCGTGAGGTCGACCTGGGAGCTTACGAGCGGCGAGTCCACTGGCCCGGTTACGGCGGCCTTGAACGCGGCGGCCCTGTCGAAGACGGGCAGCCGCGGCTCCGTCTCTTCCCCGGGGAGGTCCGCCACTGCAGCCCCAGCAGCCACCGTGGCTACGGTAGTATGGTCGAGCAACCCCTCGGCCGTCAGGTCGAGCTCGGGGGTCTTCCCCCTGTAACCCTTTATCTTGCCGTTTATCTCGAACGTCGAAGCGCCGGCGTTACCCTTCAGGCCCGTAAGCTTAATCCCCGCTTCGTCGAAGGAGAGTTCGCCGTGAAGGTCCGTAAGCGGCAGGGGGAGCCTGTCATAGTCGGCCGACACCCCCTTAAGGTGGAGCGTGCCCGAGTACTTAGCCGTCTCCGGCTTCTTGAACTTGCCTTCATTGGAGAGGCGTAGCGAGGCCATGCCTTCCAACCCGACGGGAGGGAGTTTCCTGAAGAGGGCGAGCCTTTTCCGGAGTTCTTCCATGGCCTCTCCCGCGTCGGCGGACGCATCGAGGGACAGGCTGTAAGAAGAGTCCTTGGTCCCGAGGCCGAGCATCTTCATGTCGAACCTTTCGAGCGTGCCCGTGCCGTAGAGGCCGCTCAGGCCGCGGAGATGGAGATCCCGCCCCTTTAGCTCGACCTCGCCGGATACCCCGGATAACGTCTTTTCGAAGCCCGGGTAGTCGAGCCTTACGTCTTCGAACTCGGCGGTGAACCGGACCCCCTCGGCCTTCACCTTCTTTATGTTGCCGGCTATGTCGAGCTCCTTTATCGACACCGTGCCTTCGTAGGACTCTATCTCCAGTATCCTCTTGGTGAGCCTTTTCGGCATGATGTTCAGCGGGAGCAGTCCTTTCAGAGAGGGGAAGGGGAATTTGGTTGTGCGGAAGTTGAGCGCGAGCGTACCGGGCAGCGGACCATTGGCCAGCTGGCCGCTGGCCAGCGTGTCGGTTGGCGGCCACAGCCACTTGAGGCCGAAAGAGCCCTCCAGCGTAAAGCCCCCCATGTCGAACTTCGCCTCTTTCAGCGCGAAGGTGAGGCTCTTACCCGTCTGCCACGTGATGTCGAGCTTGGCCGTGCCGTGCTTCGGGCTTATGGTCTCGGGGAAGAGGCGGGGGGCCTTGACCGAGAGGTCGTCGAGCGTTACCTCGCCCTTGAAGATCCCCTTCCACGCGGACTCCCCCGTACTTTCGTGCGAGAATGCGGAGTCAAGCGAGAGCGTCCCGGCGACCTCAGTATTGAGTCCCTTGCGTTTGGTGTACGGTGCGAGCGGCTTGAGCGGGAGTCCTTTTGCTTCGAGGGTGCCGGAGCCGCGCCATACCTCTTCGGCCCTGCTGGCCTGGCCGGATACCCGGATATCACCTCTGGGAAGCAGCCTGCCCTCGGCCGTGTAGGTGAAGCCGTCGGGGGAGGGCAGGATGACGGCGTTAATGCCGCTCAAGTCGTGGACCTTCTCCCCCCCCTCCCCCTCGACCGTCCCGTCCGTGAAGCTCACCCGGCTGTCCCTTATCTCAAGCGACACCAGCGAGACCTCGAACCCTCCTCCTTTCGGGATGTCCCGGAGGTTTACAGTCCCGTCCGCTCTCCTCCTTACCAGTATCTCCGCCCCGTCGAGCACGAACTTTTTCAGCACGAGCCGTTTCTTGAGGAGCGGGAGGAGCGCTACGTCGATCTTCGCGGTCCCGGCACTTATAACGACCTCGTCCCGGTCCCTCAGGGTGAATTTTTCAAGGCTTATCCTCGGGGACGGCAGGAGGTAGAGGCTGACCTCCTCCATGTCCACCTCGCCGTTAATCCTCTCCTCCACGGATGCCTTGACGTAGGAACGCTTCTCCGAGAGGTCTATGGGCACGAAGCTCAGGACCACGGCGACACCCAGGAGCAGCAGCAGTATCTCCGCCAGCAGGAATTTTTTCCTGTGCCTGTGTCTAAGTTTTTTCTTCGTCACGGCCACGGCCCTCCTACAGGCCAGGTACGATTTTCTTAAGCCACCCCTGTTTTACGGAGATGGCCCCTTCGGGGCACACCTCCTGGCAGCAGTAGCACCTTATGCACCGGTCGTAGTCTATCACTATCCGGTCCCGCTTTTCCATCACCCCGGCCGGACATGTCTCCACGCACGAGGAGCAGAGCGTGCAGATATCGACGTCTATGTGCGGCCGTGCCGTTACGGCCTTTCGTACTCTCCTGTCTATGAAGTAGGGGAGGCGGGAGGCGAAGTTCACGTCTACGAGCGGCGGGAAGCGGAAGCCGTCGACGGTCTCCATCTCACCGAGCAGCTCTATGGCTTCGATATCCGTTTCGCCGAGCCCGGTTTCCCGGGCCCTTTTGAGTATGGGCACGTCGCCGGGCCTGGCGCCGAGGACGGCGGCTATTACCGTGTCCATCGCTATTGCGTTATCCGAGGCGAAGACGAGCCCGAGCTTCCGGGGGTCTCCGTTTCCGGGGCCGTTGCCCTCCATGGCGACTATGCCGTCCACGAGCGAGAGGCGCGGCTTGAGGAAGAGGTGCAGGTCCAGGAGCATGCCGGCGAACATGGAGGTGTCTACCCCGGCCGAGAAGTGCCACTGGCTTTTGAGCTTTCCGGGTACGCACCCGAAGGTGTTCTTGACCCCGAGGGTCAGGAACATCTGGGCGTGGGTCTTGAGCTTGGGGAGGTTTATGATGCCGTCGGCCTCGAGCGCCGCGCGTGCCACCTCGAAGCGCTTGAAGGTGTGGCCCGAGGGGCTTTCCACGGCGACCGGGTCGGTGAGCTCGATGAGTTCGCTTCCGTGCCTCCTGCAGGCCTCGGCCACGCCGCACATTTCGGCGGCCTTAAGGGCGCTTCCCAGGGCGGCGCTGTCGCCCACGACCGGCACCCCCCCGGCCTCCTTGACGAGCCGTATCATCGCCCCGACGACCGACGGGTCAGTGGTGACCGCGGCCTCCCGGGGTTTCGGGCCGAGGAGGTTGGGTTTAAGGAGTATCCGCTCGCCCCTCTTTACGAACTTCTCCATACCGCCGAGCCGTTCAACTGCGTCTCCGGCGGCGCGGTATACCTCCTCTTCCCCGTAGCTTGCGCATTTTGTGATCGCGACCGTGGGTGCCACTTTCAACCCGTGCGTAATGGTATCCGGTAAGGTTAGGCGTGCTCTGTGCGAGGAGGAATCTACGGCCCGGTCAGTCCGCCGGAGGCTTGTCCATCTCTTCGAGCCGTTTCTTCGCGTGCTCCGCCTCGGGGTATGCGGGGAACTTTTCGATGATCTGCTCAAGGAGGACCCGTGCCTCCTTATCGGCCCCGAGCTTGTTGAATGAGAAGGCCTGCTTCAGCTTGGCGGCGGCCACCTTGTCCCCGTCGGGGTAGTCCTTTATGACCTTGTTGAACTCGAGAACGGCCCTCTCCCAGTCACCCTCGGCGTAGTATATCTCGCCGAGCCAGTACTGGGCGTTGTCCGCCAGTTCGTGCTCCGGGAAGAGCGAGAGGAAGCGTTTGAATATTTCCCTGCCCGCCGGGTAGTTCCTGTTGTCCATCGTTTCCCTGTAGCCCTCCATGTAGAGGTTGGCCGGGTCCGGGGCCCTGTCTTTCTGCGGCACCTCCGCCACACTGCCCGCCTCGACCGCGGCGAGTCTCTCGTCCAGCCCCCCGAGTGCCTCCTCTATGGCCTCGAGCGAGTTCTTGATGGCCTCTATGTCGGCCTTTACGGGCTCGAGCAGCGACTCCACCTCACCCGGCGCCGGCTCGGAGGACCACTCGTCCGCCGTCCCGTCCTCTTGCATCTTCTCCTCGATCGAGGAGAGCCGCCCCTCTATGCTGCCGAGCGTTTCTGCGAGAGCTTCGGCCTTTTCGTTTACCTGCTCTATATCGTAGTCCTTTTCCTCGATCGTGCCCCGGAGTTTGGCGAGGTCCTCGCGGATGACCTCTATGTCGGCGCTCGCCTGGGCGGCGGCGGTGCCAAGGCCGCCCTTGATCCCCTCGATAGCGGCGAGCCTCCGTTCGAGGTCAGGCGTTTTCCGCATGAGGGAGTCGACGTTCGTCTTCAGCGTATCCTGCTCGGCGGTGACTATGGGGAAGCCCGGCCCGCAGCCTGTGGGGAGCGTCAGTGCCAGTGCCGCCGCCGCGATATATAAGGGAGCTTTTTTCATCGACCGTCCTTTCTTTGGTTCTCTATTATGGCTCGTTTTCGGTCTTTAGTCCATGAACGGCGACCACGACGGGAACACGCCGCCGATGCCGGTATTTACCTTCTTGAGCCCCCCCCCGTCGGAGCGCATCATGTAGATTTCGTCCCTGCCGCCCCTGGATGATTGGAACGCTATGTACCTTCCGTCCGGGCTCCAGGAGGGGGCCTTGTTGTTCCCCCGGTATGTGAGCTGGACCGCACCCTTGCCGTCCGCCCTCATGCTCCATATCTGGAACTTCCCGCCGCTCATCCGGGCGAAGGCTATCCTCTTTCCGTCCGGGGACCAGACGGGGTCCGAGTTATACTTCCCCTCGAAGGTGATCCTCCGGGGGCTGCCCCCCCCTGAATCTATCATATAGATGTGCGGATTTCCAGCCACATCTGAGACGAACGCGATGGTTTTACCGTCCGGGGACCATGTGGGGGAGACGTCTATGCCGTGGTTTCTCGTAAGGCGCGTGTACTTCATGGTCCCGAGGTCGAGGGTGTAGAGTTCGGGGCTCCTGTCCACGCTCAGGGTAAGCGCTATCTTCGTTCCGTCCGGGGCCCACCTCGCCCCTATGTTTATCCCAGGCCTGCTCGAGACCGAGATGACTCTGCCGTTTTTCAGGTTAAGCACGTAGGTCGCCGGTTCGCCGGCCATGTAGGAGCTATAGAGTACCTTACCGCCGTCCGGCGACCACCTGGGCGAGAGGTTTATCGAGCCGTTGTGGGTGAGCCGTTTTGCGTTGTGGCCGTCGTAGTCCGAGACGTATACCTCCTTCGTCCCGCTCTTCTCGGATACGAAGAGGAGCCGGGTGGCGAATATGCCCTTTGCCCCGGTGAGCTTCTCTATGACGTCGTCGGCGAAGCGGTGCGCGACGGCCCTGGGGTTGGACGTCTTGCCCACGTACCTCTTACCCATGAGCTGGGTTTCCTTTACCGTGTCGAAGAGCCTGAGTTCCGCGGTGAGTTTTTCTCCCTTCACCCGGACCCCGCCCTTTATGAGCACCTCGGCCGTTATAGCCCGCCAGTCCCTGAAGTTGGTCTTCCGGGCGGTAAGGCCGCTCGATTCCGGGTCTTCGAGGTGAGCCTCGGGGTCTATGATGTCGAAGAGGTTCGAGAACTCGAGGTCGCCGGTGAGGGCGGAGAGTATTTCCCCGGCCGCCTTGCGCGATTCGTCCATCTGCCTCTCGCGCGTGCCTATGTCGCGTAG
>JAZGJJ010000056.1 GCA_036482575.1 Thermodesulfobacteriota bacterium | reverse complement strand
CCCTGCTCGCCGGGATATGTTATGATAAAAAAATTAAATGTCCATAGCCCCGCCTGTTGATAAAGACTCCATTCAAAAGGCGCTCGGGGGGGTGTCCTCTCTGGGTCCGGGGGAGAGCTTTGTCCTCTCGGGCCTTATCGGTTCATCAAAGGCGTTTTTCCTGGCCGAAACTTTCCGTAGTGCGGGCAAGAGCGTCCTTGCGGTACTTCCCGACCAGGGAAGTGCGGAAAAGTTCTCAAGAGACCTCGAGTTCTTTCTGGGCGGAGGAGGGAAAAAAGTTCTCTTCCACCCTTCCACCGAAACACTCCCCTTCGAACTCCAGCCGGTGCACCCGGAGATAGCCGCCGCGAGGGTCTTCTTTCTCTCAGGCCTCTTGATGGACGCCGGGCCGGTTATCGCCGTGACCTCGGCGGAAAACCTCACCCGGCGCGTCATGCCGCGCGCGCGGCTCTTGAAAAAGAAGCTCAAAGTCGAGAAAGGCAAGGAGTACCCGAGGGAGGAGCTTCTCCCGGCCCTCAGGGATATGGGCTATCTCCGCTCGACCATGGTCGAGGAGAGGGGAGAGGTGAGTGTCAGGGGAGACATAATCGACATATTCCATTCGGAGGGAAGCAGGCCGGTGAGGATCGAGCTCTTCGGCGACGAGGTGGAATCGATAAGGACCTTCGACCTCTCCACGCAGCGCTCCGAAAGGGAGCTCTCCGAGACCGTCATAATACCGGCCGGCGAGGCCGACCTGTCAAAGGAGGGGAGATACCTCGCAAGGGACAGGCTTATAGAGAGGGCCGAGGAGGAGGGGGTTAAAAGGGAGAGGTGGGAACCGCTCTCAAACCGCCTGAGGGACGGCTCTCCGGAGTTGAGGCCCATGGACGCGCTCTTGCCGCTTTTTTACGACTCGCTCGATACGGTATTCGACTACCTGCCCGCGGGGACGGTGGTAGCGCTCGTGGACCCCGCGGGCGTGGACGGGGCTGTGGCCTCATCTATTGTGGATGAACCTGGCATGGATGAATCCGGCATGTATGAACCCGGCACGTCCTTTCCCACGGCTGCCGAAGAGATCTACATGGGCCGTAGTGAGTTCAACTCCGCACTCGGTCGTTTCCCGGTCGTGCGTATGGAGATGGCCATAGGAAGCGGCGGCGGCGCGGCGGCGGGGGCGGGGGCGGAGATAGCAACCGAGTCCAACCTGGATATAAGGCAGGACATCTCGCTAAGGAAAAGATTATCCCCCCTGGCCGAAAGGGTCGGCGGGTGGCTTAAGCACGGCTGGCGGGTCTTCCTGACCGCCCACAACCTCGGACAGGCCCGGAGGATGAGGGAGCTCCTGGAGGATTTTTCCGTCGATATCGTCCCGGCCGCCTCCATAATGGCGGGGGGGGAGGGGGGGGAGGGGGGGGATAAAGGACCGCTCGTAAGGGTGGCCGTGGGTACGCTCTCCTCGGGCTTCAGGCTCCCGACCCGGGCGCTCGCGATAGTGACCGAGGAGGAGATCTTCGGCGAGAGGGCCAGGAGGAAGGCGCCGCCGGCAAAGAAGCTCGACAGCTTCCTCAACCAGCTCAGGGACCTCTCCGAGGGGGACCCGATAGTGCATACCCTCCACGGCATCGGCCTTTACAGGAGCCTCAAGAGGCTTACCCTCGACGGGATGGAGACCGACTTCCTCCTTATCGAATACAGGGGCGGGGACAAGCTCTACCTGCCGGTCCTGAGGATGGACGCCGTGACCAAGTACCACGGCGTCGAGGGGCGGATGCCCGAGCTCGACAGGCTCGGGGGAGTGGGCTGGGAGAAGAAGAAGGGCAGGGTCAGGAAGGCGGTCGAGAAGATAGCCGGGGAGCTATTGAAACTCTATGCCGAAAGGGAGGCGGCAAAGGGGTTTTCTTTCTCAAACCCCGGAAAACTCTTTACCGAGTTCGAGGCCGGCTTCGAGTTCGACGAGACCCCGGACCAGATTGGCGCCATAGAGGATACTATGGGCGACATGGGTTTGGAAAAGCCCATGGACAGGCTGATATGCGGAGACGTGGGCTACGGCAAGACCGAGGTGGCCATGAGGGCGGCGATGAGGGCCGTGCTCGACTCCAGGCAGGTCGCGGTGGTCGTGCCCACCACCGTGCTCGCCCAACAGCACTACCTTACCTTCAAGGACCGCTTCGCCCCCTTCCCGGTCTCGGTGGAGGTCCTGAGCCGCTTCCGCTCCGCAAAGGAGCAGCGGGAGACGGTCGACAGGCTCGCCTCGGGCGGGGTCGACATAATCATCGGCACGCACAGGCTGCTCCAGAAGGACGTCGCCTTCAAGGACCTGGGTCTCGTGGTCATAGACGAGGAGCACCGCTTCGGCGTCAAGCACAAGGAGAGGCTGAAGACCATGAAAAAGGCGGTCGATGTATTGACGCTCACCGCGACCCCTATACCGAGGACGCTCCACATGTCGCTCGCGGACATAAGGGATCTGAGCATAATAAACACACCGCCCGAGGACAGGCTCGCCATAGCCACAAGGGTGGTAAGGTTCGACGACGACGTTATAAAGGAGGCCCTGGAGAGGGAGATAAGGAGGGGCGGCCAGGTATTCTTCGTCCATAACAGGGTGCAGAGCATGGGCGCCATGGAGGAGTTCCTGCGGCGCCTCGTCCCGCGCGCGCGGGTGGCCGTGGCGCACGGACAGATGAAGGAGGGTGCGCTCGAAAAGGTGATGCTCGGCTTTGTCGGGGGCCGTTACGACATACTGCTCTCCACGTCCATAATAGAGTCCGGGCTCGACATCCCTACCGCGAACACCATAGTAATAAACAGGGCCGACAGGTTCGGGCTCGCGGAACTGTACCAGCTCCGCGGCAGGGTCGGCAGGAGCAAGCACAGGGCGTATGCCTACCTCGTCTGTCCGGACCAGGCCTCGCTCACCCCGGACGCGCAGAAGCGGATAGAGGTCATACGCGAGCTCTCGGAGCTCGGGAGCGGTTTCAGGATCGCGGCCTACGACCTCGAGATAAGGGGCGCCGGAGAGATACTCGGCCGTGCCCAGTCCGGAAAGATAGCCGAGGTCGGGTTCGACATGTACACCCGGCTCCTCGAGGAGGCCGTGGGGGAGCTTAAGGGCGAGACCATAGAGGATGAAATCCAGCCCGAGATAAACCTGAAGGTCTCACAGTACATCCCCGAGGAGTACATACCCGACACCAGGCAGAGGCTCAACTGCTATAAAAGACTCGCGTCGGTTAAAACCGTCGAGGAGGTGGACGGCCTGGGAGAAGAGCTCCTGGACCGCTACGGCGAGATACCGGTCTTTGTCGAAAACCTCCTCGAGGTCTCCAGGCTCAAGAGCTCTTTACGGGGTTTCAGGGCGCGGGAGCTCTCGCAGAAGGGTACGCGGCTGTACCTGGGCTTCGACGGGAAACCCGAAGAAGCCCTGTTTAAGCGCATCCTCGGCCTTGCCGGAAGCGACCCCCGGAGGTTCAGGCTCACGCCGGACTCGAGATTCGTCCGTCTCATGGCGGCCGGGGCCTCCCCCCTCCTGGAGGCGAGGAACTTGTTGCAAGAGCTTATGGAAAGGTGATAAAATTTTAGACTTATACCATGGCGCTCAATACGGACATAGTCCGCCCCCTGGCGTACGCGTTACTCCTGTTGCCGCTCGTTGCGGGTTACGGCTGCGAGCGCGGGCCCGAGCAGGAGCGGAAGGAGGAGGTGGTCCTCACGGTGGGAAGCCGCTCCGTAACCACCGTGGAGTTCCGGGACTACATGAAGGGGCTCCTGCCGGAAGGCACCGAGGATATCGGCGAGGAGGACCTGAAGGAGCTGAAGCGCGGGGTGCTCAACCAGATGGTCGAAGAGGAGCTCATCCTGCAGGAGGCCGAGAGGCTGGGGACCGGGGTGACGGCGGAGGAGTTCTCGCAGGAAGTTATGATGGTCAGGCACGGGTACGGGGAGGAGGAGTTCAAAAAGGCCGTGGCCGCGAAGTATTCCACTATGGATAAGTGGAAAGAAGAGATACGGAGGAAGGTGCTGATAAGGAAGGTCGTCAGTAGCGTGATAGGCACGAAGATAGAGATAACCGAGGAGACGGCCAGGGCGTACTACGATGAGAATATAAGCGAGTACGAAGTCCCCGAGCAGGTCCGCGTTAGGATGATAACGGTAAATACCGAGGAGGACGCGAAGGAGGTCAAAAAGAGGCTCAGGAAAGAGAAGTTCGCGGGGTTGGCCGAGGAGGTCTCGGTAAGCCCCGAGGCCAGGGACGGCGGGGACCTGGGGTTCTTCGGCAAGGGGGACATGCCCGAGGAGTTCGAAGCGGCCGTCTTCTCTCTCAAGCCGGGCAGGATAAGCAAGGTGGTCAAGTCCCCCTACGGCTACCACATATTCAAGGTCGAGGAGAAAAAGAAGGGGCGCAAGCTTGGTTTTAAGGACGTCAAGGACGATATAATGGAAAGGCTCAGGCTGGAGGAGGCCGGTAAGGAGTTCGACAAATGGTTGACATCGCTGAAAGAGAACACAACGGTAGAGATAAACGAGGCCCTGCTTTAAGGACCGGCGGCCCGCGTGCCGCGCCGTGGCTTATGGCCCTGGCGCTTCTTTTCGCCCCCTCTCCGGCATTCGCCGAACTGGTGGACCGGATAGTGGCCGTCGTGAACGACAGCGTAATAACGTTCTCGGAGCTGGAGGCGGCTACCGCGGTAGAGCTCGGCGGACTCAGGGGGGGAGGGTCCAGGCAGGGAGAGGACCTCGTCGGGACCAGGAGCAGGGTCCTCGACGAGCTCATAGAGAAGAAACTCATGAAGCAGGCCGCTGACATGGTCGGCATAGAGGTGAGCGATAGGGAAATAGAGAACGCCGTCGAGGACGTCAAAAGGGATAACAAAATCTCCGGCGACGAGCTCATGCTGGCCCTGGCCGAGAACGGACTTACGTATAACGACTACAAGGAGCAGCTCCGCGAGCAGATAAGGCAGGTAAAGTTCATCTCCAGGCGGTTCCGTTCCAGGATACAGGTAAAGCAGGAGGATATAGAGGAATACTATATCCAGAACAGGGAGAAGTTCTACGGGGCCTCATCCTACAGGATAAGGCTTATCCTCCTCTCCGGGGACGACATGGGGATAGTCGAGAGGAGGCTTAAGACCGTGCAGGAAGAGCTCGAAAACGGCGAGGAGTTCTCCAGGGTGGCCAGCCTCTACTCCGACGGTACGGCTGCGGCCGAGGGCGGGGACCTTGGATATGTAAATACGGGAGAGCTCGACGGCGCCATCGAAGATGCCGCGATGGTACTTGAGACGGGTGGTATAAGCCCCCCGGTGCGAACGTCCTCCGGCGTCGCCATAGTACAACTCCTGGACCGAAAGGGGAGGGAAGCCCTGTCGATCGAAGAGGTGGACCGTAAAATCAGGAACGCGCTCTATGACAGGTTTATGGACGACAGGTATGAGATTTGGCTCGATGAGATGAGGAGGCTGGCGCATATAGAGGTAAAGCTTTAGGCTACCCTTTAGTGAGCTATTGATTGTATGGTAGCAATTGAAATTTTATAGGCATTGCTCACGCCAGTGATTGCAATAATAGCTACCTACATTGCGTACCAACAATGGAGAACTAACCGACAAAAGCTAACTCTGGAGAGATATGATAGAAGGCTTCATGTCTATGAAGAAGTCAGAAAGATTCTTAGCATCATATTAAGGGATGCAAAAGCAAGCACAGAGGATCTTATAGAATTTTACACATCAGTGTCGGAAGCAGATTTTCTATTCGGGCCAGAGATTCCTGAGTACATCGACGAAATCCGCAAGCGTGGCTTAAACCTTTGGCGCTGGAATCAAGAGTACCGTGATTCCACGCAAGAAAGGCCAGAAGGCTACGATCACGAGCAGGTCGTAAAAGAAATGCGTAAAGAGAGAAAGTGGTTCACGGAACAATTTGAGCCTGCAAAAGAAAAGTTCAAAAAATATTTGGACATAAGCAAATGAAAAAACCTTCAGCGGGTTCAGGTTTGCAACCTGAACCCTGATATACATTTACAGGAAAAGACCGATGCCTTCGGTAAGGATTCCCAGAGACGCTGCTTCGGGTTTCTACTTCCTCACGTTCACGGTGCGGAACTGGTATTATATTTTCGACAGGCACAACCGCTTCGATATGCTCGGAGATGCCTTAAGGTACTGCAAAGAGAACAAGGGGCTGAAACTTTACGCCTATGTATTCATGTTGAACCATGTGCACCTTGTGGTATCTTCCCGTGACACCATCGGCTTCGTGAGGGATTTCAAAAGGCATACATCAAAGGAGCTGTTGCGTAACATGGCTGCCATCGAGCCTGATGTCCTGAAGCTCTTCGAGGTTGAAGGGGGCAGGTATGAGTTCTGGGCGAGGACAAACATGCCGAAGGCTATCGAGAGCGAGAGGTTTCTTTTACAGAAGGTTGAATACGTCCACAATAACCCGGTGCGGAAAAGATATGTTGAGAGGCCGGAGTACTGGCTATGGTCTTCGGCAAATCCGGAGAGCGAGGTGCCCGTGAACCCTTTGCCGGCATGAATCAACGGGTTCAGGTTGCAAACCTGAACCCACAAAAGAAGATTACAGACAAAAAGCGTTACCTAATTACTGAGCATCTACAACTGTTGCAAAATGGAGTACCGTAGGGTGAGCACCGTCCACTAAAAAACTAACTCCCTCTGTCCTTATTATGAAACCTACTGTCGCGATCACAATGGGGGACCCCACGGGAGTGGGGCCCGAGATAGTCTTGAGCGCACTTGCGAGCCGCCGGGTAAAGGGCGCGGCCCGGACGGTGGTCCTCGGCGACGAGGGCGTTTTACGCCGTGTCGCGCGCAAGCTCAAATACCCTCTCCCGGCAGAGGTTACAAGTCTCTCCACCCTCGACATTAAAAAACTGAAACCCGGAAGGCCGACCCGCACCTCGTCCCGCGCCATGCTCTCCTATATAGAGGAGGCGGTTTGCATGGCCAAGGGCGGCGACGTGGACGCCGTCGTTACCGCCCCCATAAGCAAGGAGGCCGCGGGCAAGGCGGGTTTCAGGTTCCCCGGCCACACCGAGTTCCTCGCGCATCTCACGGGCACGAAAGATTTCGCCATGATGCTCGGCGGGGACAAGTTAAAGGTCGTACTCGTTACCATCCACGAGCCGCTCCGGCGGGTGCCGCGCCTCATAACCGGAAAAAGGATACTCAAAACGCTTTGCATCGCAGACGAATCGTTCAGAAAATATTTTGGCGTCAAAAGGCCGCGCATCGCGGTCGCCGGACTCAACCCGCACGCCGGAGAGGGGGGGCTCTTCGGCGACGAGGAGAGAAGGATAATCGCCCCGGCAATTAAGAGAGCGAGGGTAAGGGGCATAAACGCCACGGGCCCTTTCCCGGCGGATACGGTCTTTTACAGGGCCGCCCGAAAAGGAG
>JAZGJJ010000055.1 GCA_036482575.1 Thermodesulfobacteriota bacterium | reverse complement strand
TCCACCCCTTCGCCCCCCTCCCCCCCTTCGCCAACCATGAACCTCGCAAAACGTTTGACCTGTATGTTCTCGCCGAGCTTCGCTATGGCCTCTTTGACCAACCCCTCGATGTTCAGGTCCGGGTTCTTCACGAAGGTCTGCTCAAGGAGGCATACGTCCTTGAAGAACTTCTCGATTTTACCGTCTACTATCTTCTCGATGATCTTGTCCGGCTTGCCGCTCTCCCTTGCCTGGGCCCTGTATATGTTCCTCTCTTTTCCCAGCATGTCGGTCGGGACCTCGTCCCTTTCGACGTAGAGCGGGCCCATTGCGGCTATATGCATGGCGATGTCCCTTGTGAAAGCCCGGTACTCGTCGGTCCTCGCCACGAAGTCCGTCTCGCAGTTAGTCTCGACGAGCACGCCCACCCTTCCACCCGGGTGGATGTATGAAAGGACCAGCCCTTCGCTTGTAGCCCTTCCGGCCTTTTTCTGCGCTGCGGCAAGCCCCTTCTCCCTCAGGTAGGTTGTGGCCGCGCTGATGTCTCCTTCGGACTCGGCCAGGGCCCTCTTGCAGTCCATAATGCCTACCCCGGTCTTCTCCCGGAGTTCCCTGACAAGTCCGGCTGATATTTCCATTTAAAGCAGTACCTCCGCTTTCCTTATCGATAGTTGCGGCAACAGATTTCCGGCTATCCGCCGGACACCTCACCGGCCTTTGCCGCCAGCTTATCAGGTTCCTCCGCCGGCGCCGCCTTGGTTGCCGCCTTCTCTTCCGGTGCACTCTTTTTTTCCATCTTTTCCTTTTTTTCCATCTTTTCCGCCTCTTCAACGGCCTGCTGCTCGGCGGCCTCCTCGGCCGCGGCGGCAGCCTCCTCCGCCGCCTTGTCGGAGGCGGCCTGCAGTTTCTCCTGGTGGAGGGCCTTACCTTCCAGGCAGGCGTCAGCCACGGCGGACGTAAAGAGCCTTATCGCCTTTATGGCGTCGTCGTTGCCCGGTATTACGTAGTCCACGGCGTCCGGGTCGCAGTTGGTATCGACGATGGCGAACACGGGGATCCCGAGTTTGCGGGCCTCGCGCACGGCTATCGCCTCCTTCCTGGAGTCGACCACGAACATAGCCACGGGCGGGCGGTCCATGTCGCGAATGCCCCCGAGGTTCTTCTCAAGCCTTAGCCTCTCCCTCTCGAGCCTCACGCCCTCCTTCTTTATAACCCCCGTGTAGCCCTCTTCCCCCTTGAGTTCCTCGAGCTCCTTCAGTCTCTTTATGCTTTTCTTTATGGTAGAGAAGTTGGTCAGAAGCCCCCCTAACCATCTCTGGTTTACGTAGTCCATTCCGCACCGCGCCGACTCTTCCTCGATCGAGGCCTGGGCCTGCTTCTTGGTGCCTACGAAAAGCACCCTGCCCCCCCCATTGGCTACGATGTTCCTGATGAGGTCGTAAGAGGACCTGAACATCTTCACGGTCTGCTGGAGGTCTATGATGTATATCCCGTTACGCGCGCCGAAGATATAGGTCTTCATCTTCGGGTTCCACCTCTTGGTCTGGTGGCCGAAGTGTACACCGGACTCAAGAAGCTGTTTCATTGTAAGATAAGCCATTTTCTCTCCCCTCTCGTTTTGGTTTTTCACCTCCGCACCTTTTAACCCGACCGGAATCCACCCTTCCCGTAAGGGCGGACACCACCAGACGGAACCGGTGCGTGCGTAGTTAAGACTATAAATTTACCATAACCGGGGGGGGCTTGCAAGAATAAAAGTGTAGGCATGCGGCACCGTATATGCGGCCGGTTTGACGGACGAGCTTGAAATCTGCTAAACTCTGAAATCAATGGAGCATAGCGCGCACGATAAGATAAAGACCCTTAGAGAGAACCTCGAAAAGGTAGTCCGGGGCAAAAAAGGGGTCATAGACTTGGCGATAGCCACGCTCCTTGCCCGCGGGCACCTCTTGATCGAGGACGCGCCCGGCGTGGGGAAGACCACCCTCGCCCACGCGCTCGCAAGAAGTATCAGCTGCTCCTTCCAGCGCATACAGTTCACCAGCGACCTCCTGCCCTCCGACGTGCTGGGCGTGACCATCTACAACCAGGCCAAGCTCAGCTTCGAGTTCAAGCCGGGCCCCATATTCGCGAACATAGTGCTGGCCGACGAAATAAACAGGGCCACCCCGAAGACCCAGAGCGCGCTGCTCGAAGCCATGAACGACAGGCAGGTGTCGGTGGAGAAGGAGACCCTTCCCCTGCCCTCGCCTTTCATGCTCCTTGCCACCCAGAACCCGCTCGAGTACTCCGGCACCTTCCCGCTGCCCGAGTCCCAGCTCGACAGGTTCACCATGCGCATAAAGATAGGCTACCCGGACGAGGCGGTCGAGCGCGAGATAATCCAGTCCCCCCCCGACGCCCTGCTCCCTGAAAATCTGAGCCCGGTCGTCTCCGCCGGGGAGGTCATAAGGCTCCAGGAGCAAGTGGATAAGGTCCGGGTGGAGGAAGAGCTCGTAAACTACATAATAAAGATAGCCGCGATCACCCGGAAGCGGAAGAGCCTCCGGCTCGGCGTGAGCCCGCGCGGCACCATGTGCCTTTACAGGGCCGCCCAGGCCATGGCGATGGTCGAGGGAAGAGACTACTGCATCCCCGACGACATAAAAAGACTCGCCGTGCCGGTATTCGCCCACAGGGTTATACCCGTTGAGTACGGAATGGAGGGGGACGCCGGGGATACGGACGTCCTCATGGAAGAGGTCCTCAAAGGTGTGCGCGTTCCCATCTGAAAGTACAGTAACTCTCCGTAAACGGCCGTCATGAGCATAGGACCCGTACTATCCGCCCCCCTCCCCTGGCTTACCATGCTGGCCGGGAGGCTCTTCGGCAAGCCCCCGGCCCCCCCGACCAGCGCCCCGAAAAGACGTCCCTTCTGGAAACTCCCCCGCAGCATCTCCTTCACCAGGGAGGGGTGGCGCTTCATTGCGGTGCTGCTCCTCATAGGTGCCGCGGCCATAAACACCGGCAACAACCTCCTCTACCTCGTCGTGGCCATGCTCCTCTCGCTTATCATAATCTCCGGCATAATGAGCGAAAGTACGCTCAGGAAAGTACGGGTAAGGCGGGAGCTGCCCCGGCGCGTATTCAAAGGCAAGCCCGCAGTGGTAGACCTCCATGTAAAAAATGAAAAGAGGCTCTTCGCCTCGTACTCCCTCTTGCTGGCCGAGTCCGCGGCTCCGGAGGTCCGGAGCGAGACGGCGTACCTCCTGAAACTTTCCGCCGGGGAGGAGACGGTGTGCCGGTCAAAGTATACCTTCCGTACCAGAGGAGTCCACAGGCTCGGAGGGGTCGGGCTCAGGACGCGCTTTCCTTTCGGCCTCTTCCTCAAGGGGAGGACGGAGTGGGTGGAAGACGAGGTGATAGTATACCCGGCCGCGAACCCCATAAGGCTCAGGGGCCGCGACGGGGGGGCGCTAACGGGCGCGGCGCAGACCGTGGCCAGGGGGGGGGGGACTCCCGACAGCGGACAGCTCTACAGCCTCAGGGACTATACCTTCATGGACGACGCGAGGCTCATACACTGGAGGTCTACCGCGAGGACGCTGAAACTCATGCGGCGGGAGTTCGAAAAGGAAACCGAGCGGAGACTCTTCATCGTATTCGACAACTACAGGGACGAGGACCCGGAGGTGTTCGAGCGGGCGGTGGAGGAGGCCGCCTCCGCGGCCAGGTACTTTATCGAGGAGGGAGCGGCGGTGGGGCTCCGGACCCTCACGCGTGAGCTCCGGCCAGCGGCGGGGAGAGAGCAGCTTATGCGTATACTGCACACGCTTGCGCTGATTGAACCCGCAGAAGGCGAAGGGGCCCCGTCGGTGCGGACCGTGACATGAGCTTCTCTACCTACACCATCACCGTAACATATCTCATGGCCGCCATCGGCCTCTCGGCGATATGCCTGGTCGAGAACATCAGCGCGGCATTCATAGCGTTCGTCGGCGCGGCCATGGCGGTAAGTCTCATCCTGAACACAAGGAAACCCGTCGCCTTCCCACCGGCCCTCTGGACCCTGCTTGCCGTTCTCGTTTTCGCCCTCTTCCTTATGGATTACCTCATGGTCTCGGGCAGGCTTATAGACGCCTCGGCGAGGTTCCTCACCGTGTTCGTGGCCTTCAAGCTCTTCGACCTGAAGGAGACCAGGGACCACGTAATACTCTACTCCCTGGTCTTCTTCCAGATACTGGCCGCCGCGGCCTCGACCGTAAGCCCGCTCTTCTTCCTGCTGCTGGCGGCCTTCGTCATGTGCGCGATATGGGCCATGATAATCTTTACCGTGAAGAGGGAGTTCGATGAGTGCTCCTCCCCGTCGGAGACCATACCCGACGGCATCTTCGGCTCTACCTTTTTCGGCTGGACGGTGGTGCTGACCGCAGTGTCGCTTGTCATTACCTTCGCCCTCTTCCTCATAATCCCCCGGATGGGGTTGGGCTTCTTCGAGTCCAAGACACTGAATACCGTAAAGGTGGTCGGGTTCTCGGAAGGGGTGGATCTCGGCGTCCTGGGCCCGGTAAAGCTTGACTCCACCGTGGTCATGAGGGTGGAGCTTCCCGGAAGGTCTGAGGAGCCTCCGGGCCCGCTCTACTTCAGGGGCACCGCGCTCGACCGCTACGAAGGGGACGGCTGGACGAGGACCATTGGTGAGAGGGAGGTAAGAGGCGGCGCGGGTGGTAACTTCATTATAATGAACGCGGCCGGTCCTTTACTGGAGCAGAAGATAATGCTGGAGCCGCTCGAGACCGAAGTGCTCTTCGCCGCCTCCAGGGGGGTGGTACTCTCCGGCGGCTTCCCAAGGCTCTGGACCGACGCCACGGGATCTATATACCTCGCCGCCCCGCCCTACTCCAGAATAGAGTACACCGCCTGGTCGAGGCTCGCTCCGGGAGGGACCTCGATGGACAGACCCCCGTCCGAGGAGGAAATCGCCCTTTATTTGCAGTTGCCGTCCACGCCCGACCTTCCCGCGCTAAAGACCCTCGCCGACGACCTCACAGGGGGGAATGGAAAAAACTCCGTCCTCGCAAGGGTAATGACAATCGAAAGCCACCTTAAGAGCAACTACCGCTATACGCTCAGCCCGGCAAGGGGCGCCGGCAGGACCCCGATAGAGGACTTCCTCTTCTTCACACGGGAGGGTTATTGCGAGCACTACGCCACGGCCATGGTGCTGCTCCTCAGATCGGTCGGCATCCCGGCCCGTATGGTAACGGGCTTTCTCCACGGCAGATGGAACGAGTTCGGCGGCTACCTTCTCGTCCGCCAGCAGGACGCCCACACATGGGTGGAGGCGTACGTGGACGGTCTGGGGTGGGTGAGCTTCGACCCCACGCCGCCGGGGGACGCGCCGCCGGCCTCCGCGCTGTCCGGCCTGGCCTTCTATATGGACTCGCTCCGGTGGAGGTGGGCGAGGTACGTGATAAACTACAGCCTCTCGGACCAGATAGGGCTGGCGCTTACGGTTGAAAAGGAGTTTACGGGGATACGGGAGTTTTTCAGAAATGCGCTCCGGGAAGGGTGGCCGGGCGGGACTTCATTCGGGCGGCCTGTGGGAGCGGCCCTGCTGACGATGACCCTCCTCATTATTTTCTATATACTCAAGGCCTCCGGCGGCGGGAGAGTGCCGAGGGCGGGAGGGACGCCGCGCTTCTATCTCGATATGCTCTCCGCGCTCGAAAAAAAGGGACTCAATAAAGAGCCCTTCGAAACGCCGAGGGAGTTCGCGGCGCGCTCTGCCATGGCGGAGGTGACCTTAATAACAGAGGCCTTTCAGGAGGCAAGGTACGGGGGGAGAAAGCTCGTGGGGAAGGATATGACAAGGGTCAGGAGGGCACTGGCCGCCCTTAAGAAGAGCGGCGGGGCTTAACCGGGCTTGCGTTGTCTCAGGGCCCGCTCTATACTGTCAAGGAGCACCGCCACGTCCACGGGCTTGGGGATGTAGCCGTCGAAACCGCTCCCCATGAACTTTTCCTCGTCTCCCTTCATGGCCGAAGCGGTAATGGCCACGACCGGCATCCCCTCGAACCCCTCCGTATCCTTGATCGCCCTGGTAGCGGCCACACCGTCCATACCGGGCAGGTTTACGTCCATCAACACTATGTCCGGCTTACCGCTTAAGGCCATCTCAACGGCCTCTTCGCCCGTTGCCGCCTCTATGACCTCATAGCCGTGGAGGTTGAGTATCTCCTTGACGAGGATTTTGTTCATAACGTTGTCCTCGACGACCAGGACCTTTCCCTTCCTTGCGCTAACCATTGTCCAACCCCCTTATGGGCGACACTCTGTTGCCGCCGGACGAGCGCATGTCCCTTATAGCGGCTTCGAGTTCCTTCAGGACGTCGAGGCTGCCGTCCGCCGGAAGTGACGCTACGGCTATGCTTACCGTAAGCCCTTTTCCCTCCACTCCTCCGCCGGCGAAGGAGTGGGACTCGATTATCCCCCTGAGTTTTTCGGCCACCTTGTGGGCCTGTTCGCCGGTGACGCCGGGAAGGAGCATCGCTAACTCGTCATCGTCGTACTTTGCGACGAAGTCCCCCCCCCTGAGGTTTTCTTTGAAAAGGGCCCCGATCTCTCTAAGGGCGCCGCTCCCGGTGAACGCGGAAAAATCGTCTATAGCCACCAGGGAGACCGAAAAGACGTACCCGTCATCCGTCGCCTTCGACATCTCGCGGGAAAACGCCCCCTCGAAGTATCTTTTGTTGGGAAGTTTGGTGGTCCGGTCTACAAGGTCCGACCTTTCCGGGTACGCCATCTCAAGGAGCCTTATCTCCGAGAGCAGCTTCCCCCTGGAGAAGTCGGCCTTCTGCAGTATCTTCTTGACGTTTCCACCGAGCAGCTTGATGTCCTCGTTCGTTATCTCCCTCGCGGTGGAGATTATTATCGGGATATCCCCCGCTTCGGGGTGGTCTTTCAACTTATTTATTACGTCGAAGCCGCTCATGCCGGGCATCATAAGGTCGAGTATCATGATATCCGGCACCTTCTCCACGGCCAGACGTACCGCCTCCTGCCCGTCCTTCGCCTTGATCACGCCAAAACCCTCCTCCCTCAAGAGGTCGTCGAGTATCTTGAGTATCTGAGGCTCATCGTCCACTACCAGGATATTGAAGACACTCCTGCCGAGACTCTTCGTGTAACTAAGGCGCTCAAGCGCACGCAAGAGCTTCTTCTTGCTTACGGGCTTTATGAGGTAGTCCGCGGCGCCGAGGCTCAACCCGAGTTCCCTGTTGTCCGTCGCCGATACGATTATCACCGGGATATCGGCCAGCTCCGGGTCGGCCTTCATCTCCTTCAGGACCTCCCAGCCGTCCTTCCTGGGAATGGTAATACCTATGACGGCGGCAAAGGGTTTTTTCCTTTTCTCCCCGGCCTTCTTTATGAGGTCCGCTCCGTCGGGGCAGATCACGATGTCGTACCACTCGCTGGAGAGATATACCTCGATCAGCCGGTTTATATCGGAGCTCTCGGCGGCAACGAGTATGCGCGGGCGCTCCTCTCTCTTCTCCTCCGCCTCCACGGGAGCTTGCCCCGTAAGTACCGGCGCCGCCACCCTCTCGAATTCCTGTGGAAGTTTTACCGTAAAGACCGACCCGGCCCCCTCGTCGCTCTCCGCCCGTATCTCCCCCCCGTGCAGTTCCACCAGCTTCTTGGTAAGCGCGAGACCCAGCCCCGTACCGCCGTACTCCCGCGTGATGGAGGAGTCGAGCTGTTCGAACTCCAGGAAGACCCTCTTTAGATCTTCCTCCTTTATGCCTATGCCCGTATCCCTTACCGACAGGACGAGGAACCTTTTCATCTCCATGCCCCGCGGCTCTTCGACCATGTCCCAGTCCACGACGACCGAGCCGCCCTCGACGTTGAACTTTACCGCGTTGGACAATAGATTCAGCAGTATCTGCTTGAACTTGCCCCTGTCGGCCCTTATCAGCGGGGAGGCGTGCGCCTCTCTGGCGTCGAGGGTTATATGTTTTTTATGCGCGATAGGCCGTACGGTGCCCATTATCTCGCCGAGGATCTCGGAGAGAGGGAACTCCTCGTGGGAGAGCTCCATCCTGCCCACCTCTATCTTGGAGAGGTCGAGTATGTTGTTTATGAGCTGGAGGAGGTGCCCCCCGCTGGAGTGGATGAAGTTCACGTACTGCCCCTGTTTCTCGCTGAGCTTCCCGAAGGCCTTCTCCTGGAGAAGCTCGGAGAATCCTATTATGGAGTTAAGCGGCGTCCTGAGTTCGTGGCTCACGTTTGCGAGGAACTGGCTCTTCATAAGGCTGGCGCGGGCGAGGTCTTCGTTCTTCGTCTCAAGCTCCATCTTCTTGGCCTCAAGCTCCTCGTTGGCCCTCCCGAGTTCATCGGTCCTCTCCGCCACCTTCCCCTCGAGCGAGGTGTAGTACCCCTCCAGGCTGCCGGCCATTCTGTTGAACTCCTCGGCGAGGTCGCCTATTTCATCACCGGAGACGACCGGGGCCCTCTGGCTCATGTCCCCTCCGGCCATCTTCCTGGCCGAGTCTTCTATGGAGAGTATGGGCCTTACGATGGCACGCGTTAATATGTACCACATACCCGCGGCCAGGAGTATCGCCAGCACCGTTAAAGCGAGTGTTGCGTACGTGAATATCCTTATGGAATGTTCGGTCTTTTGGTAGGCCTCATACGCCGCCGCCCTCTCGTCCTTGATGACGGCTTTAAGGGTGTCGATGGCGCCGTGGAAGCTCGTCGTGCCCTTCCCCCCCAGAAGTTCGAGCGCAGGGTTCCTCTGCCCGGAGGCGGAAAGCTCGACCACCTCACCCTGGACGGCCCAGTAACCCTTTAAAAGGCCGCCGAGGTCGTCGACTCTCCCCTGCTGTTCACCGCTAAGCCCCGGCGACCGGTATTCCTCCAGGAGCCTCGCCATCTTTTTCCTGCGCTCGGCCATTGCCTCCTTCAGGAAGTACTTGGAACTCTCATCGGTTATTATGATGTGGAGGAAGAGCTCCTGGCGCTGAAAGAGGAACTCCCTCTCGACCGTGGAAAGGTTCTCGGCCCGCTGGAAGGAATCCTTATAGAGGGTTTCGGTGAAAAGCGAGACCTGTCCCATGCTGTAGAGGCCCACCCCACCCCCCACCCCCACCATTACAAGGAGCAGAAGGAATACCACCGCTATCTTGTTGGAGATGCTTAGCGCGCTGAATATACCCCGCGGCATCATTCCCCCTTCCCCCCCTCCGGCTTATCCCCGGAAGGG
>JAZGJJ010000054.1 GCA_036482575.1 Thermodesulfobacteriota bacterium | reverse complement strand
TACTGGTTCAAGACGATAACGAAAAAGATAAACCTCCTTAAGGAGGTCGAGGACTACCTCTCGGCGGGGTTGAACGAGAAGGCGGCCTCGCTCCAACGTACCGCGTCCCGGGAGTTTTTCCTGTACGTAACGCTTACGCTCGGCGCCCTTTTGCTCGCGGCCCTTCTCGCGGTCGTAATCATGCGCAGCATCAAGCGTCCCCTGAAGCAGATGGTGCAGGCCTCGCAGAGGCTCGCACAGGGTGACGTGGACGTGGTCGTGGACGTGGCGTCAAAAGACGAGATAGGCAAGCTCGGGCAGGCATTCGAAGATATGGTCCTTTACATGCAGGAGGTGGCCCATACGGCCGAGACCATGGCCGATGGGGACCTCCGGAAGGACGTGGCCCCCAAGACCGAAAGGGACGTGCTCGGCAACTCGTTCAAGAAGATGGTCGGGGGGTTGCGCGCTATAGTCGGCCAGGTAAGGGGAGGGGCGGACGAGATAGCCTCCGCCACCGCCCATATCGCCACCGCCAGCGAGCTGTCGAGCAGGAGCGGAGATACCGCGGCCACGGCCGTGGAGGAAATATCGGCCACCATGCACGAGATAAGCGCCAATATACAGAACGTGGCCAGGAACATCCAGAAGCAGTCGGCGTCCGTAAGCGAGACGTCCATCTTCATCATGGAGCTTATCAACTCCATACAGAGGGTGGCCGAAACTTCGAACAAGCTGGCCGATATAGCCAGGGAGAGCGCCGGCACGGTCGCCTCGGGCAAGGAGGCCGTGGACCTCTCGGCCGAAGGCGTTAAGAACATAACCGGCGTCATGAACGATTCGGCCGAGACCATAAGGATGCTCGGGAGCAGGACCAAGGACATAGGGAAGATAATAGATGTGATAAACGATATAGCCGAGCAGACGAACCTGCTGGCGCTGAACGCGGCCATCGAGGCCGCCAGGGCGGGCGAGCACGGCATGGGCTTCGCGGTCGTGGCCGACGAGGTGAGGAAGCTGGCCGAGAGGTCGGCCACGAGCACGGCCGAGATATCCGAGCTTATCTACGGCATCCAGAAAGAGGCCACCACCGCCGTTAAGGACGTGGAGAAGAACGTGGGCGCCATCGAGGGGGCGTTAAAACTTTCCGACGGAGTGGTGGAGGCGCTGCAAAAGATAGAGGAGTCGGTCTCCGAGGTAACCAGGTATTCGCAGGACATAAAGGCGTCCATGGGCGACCAGGCCGAGGGGTGCGAGCAGATATCCGCGGCGGTCGCCAACCTGACGGAAATAACCCAGGAGATAAGCTCCTCGGCCGACGAGCAGGCCTCGGGCACCGAAGAGGTCGTCCAATCCGTGGAGCAATTGAGGGAGATGGCCCAGAGTAACGCGGACAACGTCCAGCAGCTCGCCGCATCGGCCGAGCAGATGAGCAGGCAGGCCGAGACCCTTAACGGCTCGGTCTCGAAGTTTACCGTCGATACGGCCCCAAAGGGTAAAAAAGGGAAGGCCGCTGCGGCCCCCGGGGCTCCTACCGGCCACGTCAGCCGTCGTTCCTCCCGGGCGTGACCTGGCATGAAAGACTCGGCTAAAACAAAGGCGCAGCTCATCGGTGAAGTGGAGGAGTTGCGCCGGAAGCTCGACGAGCTGAAGAAGGCTAACGTCGCGAATATGCAGGCGGAGGCGGAAGAGGAGATAAGGAAGCTCTCGCGTGCCGTCGAGCAGAGTCCCGCCACGGTCCTAATAACCGACACCAACGGGGACATCGAGTACGTCAACCCCAAGTTCACCGAGTTGACCGGCTATAGCTTCGAAGAGGTAAAGGGGAAAAACCCCAGTGTCCTTAAGACGGGGCATACCAAGGAGGAAGTATACAGGGACATGTGGGGGAAGATTTCCTCGGGAGGGGAGTGGAAGGGGGAGTTCTTAAACAGGAAGAAGAACGGCGAGCTCTACTGGGAGAACGCGCACATCTCGGCCATAAAGGACCAGCAGGGGAATATAACGCATTATCTCGCCGTAAAGGAAGATATAACCGCGCGCAAGGCGGCGGAAAAAGAGGCCCTGAGGGCGCAAAAACTCGAGTCGGTCGGCCTTCTCGCAGGCGGCCTCGCCCACGACTTCAATAACCTCCTTACCTCGATTATCGGCAACGTTTCTCTCGCAAAGTTGTCCTTTTCACCGAATGACAATCTCTACCTGAGGCTCGATAAGGCGGAGAAGGCGTCCCGCCGCGCCGCCGAGTTGACCAGGCAGCTGCTTACCTTCTCGAGGAGAGGTGAGACCCTTATAAAAACGGTCTCCGTAGCGGAGGTGGTAAGGGAGGCGCTTGACATCGCCCTCAGGGGAACCGACATAACCGAAGAGGCCGTTATCCCCGACGACCTCCTTAGCGTGGAGGCCGACGAGGGGCAGATAAGCCAGGTCATAAGCAACCTTATCATAAACGCGAAGCAGGCCATGCCGTGCGGAGGCGCGGTCAGGGTGGAATGTAAAAACGTTACCCTGAAGGAGGGGGACCCCTCCGGGTTGGGGGCGGGCCGATACGTGACCGTATCGGTCAGGGACAACGGGGCCGGGATGGGAGAAAAGGTCCTGCAGAAGATATTCGACCCGTACTTCACTACCAAGGAGACCGGCAGCGGGCTGGGCCTTGCCACCTCCTATTCCATAATTAAAAATCACGACGGACACATCGCCGTGGAGTCAAAGCCGGGGTGCGGGGCGACGTTTACGGTCTTTCTTCCCGCTTCGGTCAAGGGGGTGGAGAAGGAGAAGGACGGGGAGGAGGCGATCGTTAAGGGAAACGGGCGCATACTCGTGATGGACGACGATACGTCGGTGGGAGATTTTGTCTGCGCGTCGCTGGAACACAGCGGCTACGAGGTGCGGTTCGTAAGCGAAGGCTCCAGGGCGGTCGAGGAGTACAGGAAAGCCAAGGAGGATGGCGTACCCTTTTCCGCCGTCATCATGGACCTGACCGTAAAGGGAGGCATGGGGGGCAGGGAGACCATAAAGATGCTCCTCCGGGAGGACCCCGACGTGAAGGCGATAGTCTCGAGCGGCTACTCGAACGACCCGGCAATGACCCGCCCTAAGGAGTACGGCTTTAAAGAGACCATAGCCAAGCCGTATCGCGCCGCGGAACTCAGCAAGGTAGTCTACAGAGTGGTCAGGGGTACGCACTGACCGAACCGTTTTTCATGTCAAACTCCTCGAAGCACCGCTGCACGGCTTGACTGCAAACCCCAAATCCAAAGCACCAAATTCCAAACGATATCGAATGTTCAAAACCCAAAATTCAAGATACTCATTGAGAGTTCATTCTGAACATTTGGAACTTTGAATTTGTTTGGGGTTTGGATATTGGTGCTTGGAGCTTATACTCCTTCGTGCTGCGATTGTCTTTGACTTGGCGTCGCGGAGTTTGCTATAACAGACCCGTAGGCGTATCTATGTATATAAAACGGGAATTAACCAGGTGAAGAGGACCGGATGAAGATCCGAAGGGGAATAACGGCCGGCGGTACCGTTCTTGCGGCCCTGCTCCTGTCCACGGCGCTTTTTACGGGGACGGCCGAGGGGCAGAGGGTTAAAGAGAGGCTTTTTGACGCGGTGGAGGCCGGTCGGAACGAGGAAGTCGAGCGCCTCATAGCCGGGGGTGCGGACCTGGAAGCAAAGGACTTCCTTGACAGGACAGCCCTTATGATCGCCATCGAGAACAACAACACGGACACCGCCCTCCTGCTGCTCGAAAAGGGCGCCGACCAGGACGCGAGAGACATTTCGGGCAGGACGCCGCTCATGGTCGCCGTATGGCGCGGCAATAACGAGATAGCCCGCCTCCTTATCGAAAGGGGAGTAAAGGTAAACCGCAGGTACGTCTCCGGCAGGACGGTCCTTATGGTTGCCTCCTGGAACGGCAACACGGGCATAGCCCGCCTCCTTATTGGAAAGGGCGCGAAGGTGAACCTGCGGGACGAGTACGACATGACGGCCCTTATGCATGCCGCCTCGTACGGTCGTACGGATGCGGCCCGCCTCCTCGTTGAAGCGGGCGCCAAGATGGACCGGAAAGACCTCTCGGGCAAGACGGCCCTTATACACGCCTCCTGGAACGGCAATACGGACACCGCCCGCCTGCTGCTCGAAAAGGGCGCGAAGAAGGACCTTAAAGACGAGAACCTCAGGACGGCCCTTATGACCGCCGCCTGGCACGGCCATACGAAGACGGCGGGGCTCCTTATAGAAAAGGGCGTTAAGAAGGACGAGAAGGACGAGGAGGGCAAGACGGCCCTTATGTATGCCGCCTGGCACGGCCATGTCAACACGTCCCGTCTCCTCCTGGAAAAGGGCGTTGCACGGGACGAGAAGGACGACTACGGCAAGACGGCCCTTATGATCGCCGTCTGGCACGGCCACTCGGACGTGGCGGAGTTCCTCATCGAAGAGGACGCCGAGAGGGACGAGAAGGACAACACGGGCAAGACGGCCCTTATGTATACGGCCTGGCTCGACAACCCCGGCGTGGCCCGCCTTCTCCTTGAAAAAGGCGTGGACGTGGACGCCAGGGAAGAGACGGGCAGGACGGCCCTTATGATCGCCGCCTGGCACGGCAGCACCAGGATAGCCCTCTTCCTCCTTGAAAAGGGCGCCGGCCTGAGCGAGAAGGACAGCGCCGGCAAGACGGCCCTGGCGCTGGCAAGGGAAAGCGGGCACGCGGATATCGAGAGCATCCTCCTGAGGGCCGGGGCAAAGTAGCGGCCCGAAAGGGACGGTTAGTCCACGGGTCCGCGGCCATGATTTTAAGGGGTTACGGCATTAGCCGTAACCCCTTTTTATTCCGCCGGGGATCTTCGAGGTTAGCTCGCAGCTTTTATGGTCTCGATGACCGGCGGGCTATACGATATCCCCGTCCTTAAGTATCCGGACCGTCGTCCCGCCCCTCTCCACCGAGAGGGTGGGCTTGAAGAACACGAAGTCCTGGTGGAAGGGGACGCGCACCATCCCTCCGAAGCTCGAGTTGTCGCCGATGGCTATGTGGACGGTGCCGAGAATCTTTTCGCTCTCGAGGATATTGTCCGCCCTGGTGGCCATGTCGTTCGTTCCGATCCCCAGCTCCGCAATATTCCCGAACAGCGGGTTTTCCTTTATCTTCCACTCCAGTTCCCTCGCGAACGCGTCATCGCCGCTTACGCCGACGACCGTCCCGTCCCGGACCTCGAGGGTTATGGGGCTTTTGAGCTTTTTCGTCGGCGCCCACTCCAGCACGAGTTTCCCGTTGGCGCTGCCCTCAACCGGCGCTACGTACGCCTCTCCGGCCGGGAGGTTGCCGAAGGAGCCGGCTTCCGAGAGTATCCCGGTATCGGACAGTACCTCCCTGCCCTTTATCGACATGCTAATGGAGGTGCCGTTGGGGGTTTCCATATGCACGGCGTCGGCGCCGCCGAGGCGCAGCGCCAGGCCGATGGTCCTCTCCCGGAGCGCATCCCAGTCCGCGGCCATGGCGCCGTCGAGCATGGACTCCTCGAAGAGCGGCATGCTGGCGTACCTCGCGCCCGCTATCCTTGTTATGAAGTCCCTGAAGCGCGTATGGCTCGTTGAGTAGTTCGAAAGGGCGATAACGCAGGTGACCGGGTCAAAAGTACGCTCCCTGACTATCTCCTCGCACTTTTTAATCTCTTCGGCGCCGACTTTCTTTTCGAGGAGCTTTTCGAGGAGGCCGTTTTCCCTGAGCGTCCGCAGCACACGGGGGCCGAAAGCGGCTTCCCATACCCTGGCCGGCGGTTCCGTGCCGTGGCTGCCCAGCGAGGGGTATTCTATATAATGGGTGTTACAGAGACGCTTGGCCACCTCCGCGATCGTCCGGGCCACCCGTCTCGCCCCCTCCCTCCTCTTCTTTTCGTCCTTGCCTATCTCCTCGTCGTCCCTTACAAGGTCGGTGAAGACAAGCACCTTCTCCCCGCCCCATGCCTTTACCACGAGGTTTACGGCAAACAACTTTGTAATAGCCTCTTCCACGGACCTTAACCCCCGGAACTGTTTTTAGTATATGGTTACAACAGCTTAAATATACTCCCCTTAAGCGGCTTTGTCAACAGGCCCTTTCGACCCCGGCCCGAGCGGAAAGCAGGTGGGTTTTTCCGGGCATTTTTTTCCATTTTTTCCTTTGACATTCTTTTTCCTTTTGGTAATATCAAGCAGCAGACGCTTTGCAACTTACCCTCGCCGTATGGAACTTAAGAGGACACCCCTATATGACATGCACCGCGGTCTTGGCGCGAGGCTTACCGCCTTCGCCGGCTGGGAGATGCCGCTCAGGTACACGGGCGAGACCGAGGAACACCTGGCGGTCCGCAACTCGTGCGGGCTTTTTGACGTAAGCCACATGGGAGAGATAGAGCTCTCCGGCGCCGGGGCCGCCCGCGCGGCAGAGCGCCTTACCACTAACGATACGGAGAAGCTCGAGGACGGAAGGTGCCAGTATACGCTCATCTGCAACCCCCGGGGCGGTGTCATAGACGATACGATACTCTACCGTTTTTCCCCGAAAAGGTTCATCTTTTGCGTGAACGCGTCCAACACGGAAAAGGTCTTTGGCTGGATAAGGGATAACGCCGGCGATGATGTCGCCGCAGAGGACGTGAGCGCCTCTTTTGCCCAGCTTGCGCTTCAGGGCCCATTGTCGGCCGCTCTCCTCTCGCCGCTTTCCGAGACCGACCCCTCACTGATAAGGCACTTCCACTTCGTGGAGACCAGGGTATCGGGGGTGGAGGTCCTCGTATCCAGGACCGGCTACACCGGCGAGGACGGGTTCGAGTTTTATACCTCTCCGGAGGGGGCCGTGGAGCTATGGCAGGGGCTTATGGATGCGGGCAGCGAGTTCGACCTCAGGCCCGTGGGGCTCGCGGCAAGGGATACGCTCCGGGTCGAGATGGGCTACCCGCTTTACGGCAGCGAGCTCTCGGAGGACACGACCCCGATCGAGGCCGGGCTTTCGAGGTTCGTAAAGCTCGATGGAGAGGACTTTATCGGCAGGGAGGCCCTCCGGGGCGAGGCGGCACGGGGACCGGCGAGGCGGCTTGCGGGCTTTGAGATGGCCGGGCCGGGCATACCGCGCCGAGGGTACGCCATACTGAAGGGGGAGAGGAGGGTAGGCGAGGTCACAAGCGGCGCATTCCTTACGGGCAGCAGACGTGCCGTGGGCATGGGTCTTGTTGAACCCTCTTTAACGGTGCCGGGCACGGCACTGGCGATAGAGATACGGAAAAGGCAGGCAAAAGCTGTCGTGGTCACCATGCCTTTCTATCAAAGACAGGCCGCGGCCACGGCCGTATAGAAACTATTACCAGGAAAGGAGAGAGAAGAGACATGGAGTTTCCAAAGGAGCTTAAGTACAGCAAAGAGCACGAATGGGTGCGGGAGGAGGGCACGGCCGTCGTGGTGGGCATAACCGATTACGCACAGGACTCGCTCGGGGACGTGGTGTACGTGGAACTCCCGCAGGAGGGGAGCACGGTCACAAAGGACGAGACGTTCGGCGTGGTCGAGTCGGTAAAGGCCGTCTCGGACCTCTACTCGCCTCTAAGCGGCAAGGTAGTCGAAGTGAACGACGCCATAGTGGACAGCCCGGAGGTCATAAACGACGAGCCCTACGGCGACGCGTGGATGATAAAGTTGGAACTGAGTGACGCGTCCGAGCTCGGAGATCTCCTGAGCGCCGAAGAGTACCAGACGTTCATAGAGGAAGAAAAGTAGTCTTGGGGGAGAGTGGAAATTTTCCTTATATACCCCATACCGAGGAAGACGTCCGTCGCATGCTCGATCTTCTGGGGCTCTCCTCGGTTGAAGAGTTGCTGGGCGCGTTCCCGGACGAGCTCAGGCTTAAAGGTCCGCTCGACCTTCCTCGGGGGCTCTCCGAGCAGGCGCTCCTCGCCGAGCTTAAGGAGATAGCCGGAAGGAACGCGACCGTCGAGGACCACGCTTCATTCCTCGGCGCCGGAGCGTACAACCACTATACCCCCGCGGCCGTGGGCCACATCCTATCGAGGTCCGAGTTCAATACCTCCTACACGCCCTACCAGCCCGAGGTAAGCCAGGGCACGCTCCAGGCGATATTCGAATACCAGACCCTTATATGCCAGCTGACCGGAATGGAGGCGGCTAACGCCTCCCTGTATGACGGCGCCTCGGCCGCGGCCGAGGCTGCACTCATGGCAAGGCGCGTAACGCGCGGGAAAAGGAAAAGGAAAAGGAAAAAAATCCTCCTGAGCTCCGCGCTCCACCCCGAGTACAGGGAGACCGTCAGGACCTACCTGCGCTCCACGGGCGAGGAGGTAAGGGAACTCCCCTACTGTGCGAAAAGCGGCATCATGCCGCCCGGGGCGGCCGGGGAGGCGGTGGACGAGGATACCGCGTGCCTCGTCGTACAGCACCCCAACTTCTTCGGCTCGCTCGAAGAGGTGGATGAGCTCGCCGAGGCCGTACACAAAAAAGGGGGGCTCCTCGTGGTCGTGGTAACGGAGCCGCTGTCGCTCGGGATCTTAAAACCCCCGGGAGAGATGGGCGCGGACATAGTAGTCGGCGAGGGCCAGTCGTTCGGCAACGCGCTCGGCTTCGGCGGGCCGTACCTCGGCTTTATGGCCACGAAGGACGAGTACCTGAGGCAGATGCCCGGAAGGGTCGTGGGCCGGACAAAGGACAGGTTGGGCAAGAGAGCTTTTTGCCTTACGCTCGCCACCCGTGAGCAGCACATAAGGAGGGAGAGGGCCACCTCCAATATATGCACCAACCAGGGGCTCGCCGCACTTGCCGCCGCGGTATATCTCGCCTGCCTCGGAAAGGGCGGCCTCATGGACCTTGCGAGGCTCAACCTCTCCAAGGCGGAGTACCTGAAAGAGAAGCTCTCGAAGCTCAAGGGAGTAAAGACGGCGTTCAACGCCCCGACCTTCAACGAGTTCGTGATCGAGCTCGACGGAGAGGTGGAAGCTGTTCTTGACAGGCTCCTTGAAGAGAAGATAATCGGCGGGCTGCCGCTCGGAGGCTTTTATCCCGAACTGTCGAACCACCTGCTCCTCGCCGCAACCGAGATGAATACGAAAGAAGATATGTACAGGCTTACGGAGGGGGTAGCCACTCTTGTCGGCAGGTAAGGACAAAGAACTGATATTCGAGCTGTCGTCTCCCGGAAGGCGCGGTGTCGCGCCCGCTGCCCCGGACGTGCCGGAGGCGGGGGCAGAAGGGGTCGTTCCGAAAAGACATCTCCGTCGCGATATAGAAGGCTTCCCCGAGGTCTCGGAGCCGGACGCGGTAAGGCACTATACGCGCCTCTCGCAGAGGAACTTCGGAGTGGACAGCGGTTTCTATCCGCTCGGCTCCTGCACCATGAAGTACAACCCGAAGATAAACGAGGAGATAGCCGGTCTTGCCGGTTTCTCCCGCGTCCATCCCTACCAGCCGCGGGAGCTCACCCAGGGCGCGCTCGGGCTTATGCACGAGCTCGAGGGTTTTCTCTCCGAGATAAGCGGCATGGACGCCGTAACGCTCCAGCCCGCCGCCGGAGCCCAGGGCGAGTTCTGCGGGCTTCTCATGGCGGCGGCTTACTTCGAGGGCAAGGGCCGCCCCAGACTGAAGGTCATAATACCGGACACCGCCCACGGCACGAACCCGGCAAGCACGCACCTCGCCGGCTTTAAAGCGGTGCGGGTCGCCTCGGAGGGTAAAGGCGTGCTGACCCCGGAGGCGATAGACAGGGTGATGGACGAGGACACGGCGGCCCTGATGCTCACCAACCCCAATACCCTCGGGCTCTTCGAGCGGAACATAAAGGAAATAGCCGAGGTGGTCCACGGGAAGGGAGGGCTTGTATACTGTGACGGCGCGAACCTGAACGCGCTCATGGGACTCATGAAGCTCGGCGAGATGGGCGTGGACGTCGTGCAGTTCAACCTGCACAAGACCTTTTCCACCCCGCACGGCGGAGGGGGGCCGGGGGCAGGGCCGGTAGGGGTTACAAGAGAGCTGGAGCCCTACCTGCCCGTTCCGAGGATACGGAAAGACGGCGGCAAGTACGGCCTTGCCTTCGACCACCCGAACTCCATAGGGAGGCTAAAGGCTTTTTACGGCAACTTCCTGGTAATGGTAAAGGCCTACGGCTATATAAGGAGCATGGGGCCGGAGGGGCTCAGGAGGGCAAGCGAGATGGCCGTCCTGAACGCGAACTACATAAAGGAGCGGCTTAAGCCGTACTACCACCTGCCCTATGACACGACCTGCATGCACGAATGCGTCTTTTCCGACAGGGACTTTAAGGATAAGGGCGTGACCACCATGGACCTTGCGAAGAGGCTTATAGATTACGGCTTCCACCCGCCGACCGTCTACTTCCCGCTCGTTATAGACGGGGCCATAATGGTCGAGCCCACCGAGACCGAGAGCCCGGAGACGGTCGACGCGTTCATAGAGGCCATGAAGAGTATCGCCAGGGAGGCCGTGGAGGAGCCCCAGCTCCTGAAGGACGCCCCTACGGGCGCGCCGGTGGCCCGAGTCGATGAGGTAGGGGCCGCCAGGGAGCCGTGCCTCCGCTGGAAGCCCCCCCGCCCCCTCCGGTAGGCGCTACGGCTGGCCGCGGCCCCTGTAGCTTATAAGGTTATAGACAAACCTGCCGTGGATGCTCACACGCTCTATCTCGAAGTTCTCCGGGAACGGGTTAAACGGAGAGGCGAGCCTTATAGCGGTGACGGCTGCGTCGTCAAGCGGCGGGTAGCCCGAGGACTTTACGACCTTTATGTCACCCACGCTGCCGTCCCTGTCTATAGTGAAGTCGATCTTCAGCCTGCCCTGTTCTCCGTTCCGTACGGCCGAAGGCGGGTAGTCCCAGTAGAACTCGATCCGGCGCTTCATGTTCATTAGGTACTTGTGGTACTTGAGCTCGGAGGTGTTGAGCGCGAGCACC